>WFVT01000330.1 GCA_015491485.1 Candidatus Zhuqueibacterota bacterium | reverse complement strand
GGTTTGTTGCGACGGGGCAATCAATGCGAAGGGCTAAAAGTTTGCGGATGTGTGATGTGATTTTTTGGGGGAGACACGGATGCACGCGGCTATATTTTAGCACAAGCTTCCAGCTTGTGACTGCGGCGGAAAGGCGCCGATTTGCAAACGTGCCACCAATCAATGCTTGCGGATGCATCACGGATGGGCTGTTGGTGAAGAATCTAAATCCCGAGACCAACCGCCGAGTTCACTGAGGACGCAGACATCTTTGAGAAGAAGCAGCCGCGCTGTGAGGGGGTGGGAGGTTGGATTTATGTAAGCTGTCGTTTCCTGAATATGAATGAACGGCTATCCAACCGCTCCCGTCATTGCGATGAAGGAGACACATCAAGACGAAAGAATTGCCCCCCAATTGTCATACCCGCGGAAGCGGGCATCCAGGAGAAACAATCCCTGATAGATTCTGCTGCACGTTCCGCTTTTTTCTTCCGGTGGAGCCCCCTGGCGATGAGGGCATATTGCCGGAATTGGAGGTGAAATAACTTTCGTAAAATCAACAAAATGCTGAAAAGAAAAATCCCTTGACTCTTTACACATTGTTAATTAATTTGTCCAGTTGGAAAAAATCCATAAAGCATTTTTAGACGGTTGATTGCGAGGTGATGCGTGTATGTTTATGCCGCAGCATCATATTCGGCGATTTGGATTCCGGCCTTATTTTTATGACCCCGAAGCGGAAGAAACCGACGAGAAGCACCGCATTAAATTCCGGCGTTTGCTCAAATCGCCCAAGCCCGAGAAAAAGCCGGTGCGGCGCTGGTTGATCCTCGCCATCGGAATTTTTTTTCTGATCTGGTACCTGCAGAAATTGAACGAGCCGCCCAAACTGGAAATCCAGGATATTCGAATCGAAGACATTTCACCCGTCGATGTACAGTAATCTTCAAACCAACAACACCGTACCGTCCCGGCCTTTCAAATCCGTACCATTCGTTCCGCGGTTTGATCGGTAGCTTGATTGCAGGCACGGTATGGCTTGCACAAAAAATCGCCCAATCGCAGCACTGGCAAAGAAGGGTTCTTTTGGATTAGCATGAACGACCAGCAATTATTCGCAAAAATCCGATATAAACTTCGCCGATTCTACTGGAAGCTCAAATCCTTCCTGCTCGGAATCACCGACCTGTTCCAATCGCTGGAAATTAAACTCAAGCTGAGCATGATCATTGCGCTCATCGTGATTGTCGTGATCACGGTGTTCAGCGTACCGGTGCTGATCCGACAAAAAAACATTCTGATCCGGCAGGTATCCGAGACCGGCCGTGTGGTGGCCGAACAAATGAGCCAAAACGTGAAAGACATTCTTTTGTGCAAAGTCACCAATCAGGAGTGCGATCCCGACCGAACCGTGCAGGAGGAACTGGAAAAGCTGATGCGTACGCGCGTTTCCGGGCTGGAATATGCTTTTACGATCGACCGGAACGGCGATTTGATCATTAAGCCGGATACCCTGCGTTCGGTGTTGCAGATCGATGCCGCGAAACTCCAAAAACTGCTGGCGCTCAATAAACCGGCCCGCGGCGAGAATAAGGCATTTATTGAATATTTTCAGCCCGTGCAGGTGCTGAAAGAAGGGGAGAATCGGCGCATTACCATCGGGGTGGTTGGTGTGGGATTTTCCAAACGGGCCATTCAGGGGCCGGTGAATGAAACGCGCAATCTCATCCTGACCACCGCCGGACTCATTATCATCATATCGGTTTGGGGAATCTATTTTCTCGCCGAACGCATGGTGAATCAAATCACTGCGCTGGTGAATGCCGCACGCGAAGTGGGCATGGGCAATCTGGATGTGGAAGTCAATTTGCAGAGCAAAGATGAGCTCGGTCAACTGGCGCGGGAGTTCAATAACATGGTGATGCATCTGCGCGAAAAACTGCAAATGCAAAAGTTCGTTTCCAAGCTCACGGTGCAAATGATCAAAGAGCGCGGCGGCTCCCGTTTGCGGCCTGCGGAAGGCGAGCGCCATCAGGTCACCATCCTGTTTTCCGATGTCCGCAACTTCACCACAATTGCTGAACGGCTGGAGCCGGAACAAATCGTCCGGCTGATCAATATTTATTTCCATTTGCAGACGGAAATCATCGAGCGATACGGCGGCGTGGTGGACAAATTCATGGGGGATCAGATCATGGCGATTTTTCCATCCAAAAACATGCTGGAGAACGCCGTGGCCGCTGCTATCCAAATCCAGCGCAGCATCCGCGATTTAAATCAGCGACGGCAGGCCGCCGGTGAAGTGATTCTGGAAGTGGGAATCGGCATCAACCACGGGGATGCGGTACTCGGCAACATGGGCTCGCGGCACCGCATGGATTACACCGTTATCGGTGACGTGGTCAATATTGCAGCGCGGTTGTGTTCCATCGCCAAAGCCGGTCAGATCATCGCTTCATTGGGCGCTCTGGAATCCCTTAATGGCAAATATCCAACCAACCGACTCCAACCGATTATCGTCAAGGGCCGCAGCCGTCCCATCGAAATCTGCGAAATCGACTACGACCGGGAAGTGATCATGTAAATTTTCCGGCGTCCGGTCGGATGCTTTAGCCTTGTTTTTTGCCCAGGAAATATTATCTTATAGGAATTGAATCGCCGGCGCCGTCGTTCCGGCAGCGATCGATCGGCCTGTTGAAGTAGCCGAATTCGATCAGTATTCAGTAGATGAAAATGACCGTTTACAACCGTGTGACCCGTAACCTGTCCCGGACCATCGTGATCAAGAGAGTTCTGGCACTTGTTTATCTGATTTATCCGCTTGCTACCTTTTCGCAGAGTCTGATGCACACATCCTCGCCGGGGGTTCGGACGAATATCCTGGGATATTCGACGATTTCCGCCATTCAATCGCCTTTAGCCATGCTGAATAATCCCGCCAATCTGGGAATCCTGCGAGATCGTCAGCTATTCATTTCTTCCAACCGGGCGTTTCAATTTAATTTCATCGGTCTGTCGGAATATGTCGCCGGACTGGGAAATGCTGGCATTGCCGTTTCGGAGCTGGAGATTCGCTACCGTGTCACCACACCGGACACCGGATACGATACCGCAGCTCGGATGCGGCGCGGATCGTTGGGACTGGCTCGTCAATGGAATGCCAATTTGCTGACCGGCGCAACGTTGCATTATAACCAACTCGGCATGAGGCGCTTTTTTACCCTTTCTCTGGGATTGATGTATCTTGCCGGCGGCCCATCCGGGCGCTGGCGCGCCGTTTCAAAGCAGAGCCTGTTCAATCATCCGTTGCCGTTTCGAAGTTACGGCTTTTCTCTGGTCTGGCACGACATATCGCTTTTGGGAGAAAAACGGCTCAAGGGATTTGTGAATGCCAGCGCTTTTGTGCAGGCAAGCCGGCGTGGCCCCATCTTTAGCATTGATCTGCGCGCTGATCATCGCGACAGGTCTTTTCAGACCGGTTTCGCTGTTCCTGTGGAAAATAAAGTGAGTTTCTATGCCGGGGTCCGCGATTTTAAAATGAGAAATCTACTCGCCGGCATTGGATTGCTTTCCGAACGGCAAAGCATCGACATCGGCTATGATTTTAGCAGCCAAAAAATCATGGTGGATTTTGCAGTTCGACTGGGGTTGTCTCCCCAGGAACGCGCCCGCCGTCACAAGCAGCAAGGCATTCAATTTGCGCGTGAAGGGCTGTACGAAAAGGCGCTGGCCGAAATCAATTATTTTCTTTCCTATGAGCAACCGGATTCAACGACCCTTCGGCTGAAAAGCTGGCTGGAAGAAAAAGTGCGGGTGCGGCAGGAGCAGATTTTACAGCTTCTCAGCGAGGCGAAAAAATTTGAAAATAAGCGGTGGTATATCAGCGCAACCATGAATTACCTGAAAGTCCTGGAACTGGACCCCGATAACAAAGTCGCCCGGCAACAGCTAAAGTTCATTCGCCCGATGGTGGATATTTATATCAACCAGCTTTTCCAGAGGGGAGTCCAGGCATTTGAAGAACAGCGGTATGAACAGGCCCGTAGAGCGTTTCAGGCCGTCCTGGCCGTGCGCAGGGATCATCAACAGGCTCAGGAATATCTGGAAAAGGTGGAAAATTATTTCGCCCGGCAGTCGGAAGAACTGTTTTTGCGCGGCCTGGGATATTTCAGCCAAAAAAATTATGATATGGCGATCGCTTCTTTTACCGAAGCTCTGGCTTATAACCGGGAGCATGAAGAAGCGCGAAGTTATCTGGAAAAGGCGCGCCGTGAACGGGCCAACCGCCAGCAGATCAGCGACAGTCTGATGACCCGCGCCGAGGAGCTGGTGCGGCAAAAAGATTACGTGGCGGCTTACAACCTGTATGAAAAAGTCCTGGAAGTCGATCCGTTTCGCACCGATGCGCAAAAAAAACTCCGGCAGTTGAAACCGGTGTTAAAGCGATATGTGGATGGCTATATCCGCGAAGGAAAGACCGCCTTCCGAAAGGGCAACCTGGAACAGGCGCGCCGGGCATTCCGTAATGCTTTGCGCATCGATCCGTCGCGAAGGGAAGCCAGGCGTTTCCTCGCCCGTATCGAGAAAGAAGGCAAGGAACGCATCGAAGCGAAATACCGTGAAGGAATGATGTACTTTGAAGCTCGGGATTGGACTCGTGCGATAGAAGCGTTTGAGGCCGTACTTGCCATGGATAGCCAGCACAAAGCGGCGCGCAAGATGCTCCGTGAAGCCTATTCGCAGAGCAGCTTCGAGGAGCACCTGCAGCAAGCGGAGCAGAAATACCGCGCCGGTCAGTATCTGGAAGCCATGGAACTGTTCACCCAATTGCTGGAACGGGATTCCAGCAATACCTATATCCAATCCCGGCTGGAAGATTGCCAGCGGGAACTCAACAAGCTGGTGGAGCAGTATTTCAATCAGGGCATCAGTTATTATACCGCTGAGCGCTACAGCGATGCCATCCGCGAATGGGACAAGGCTCTGAAATTAAATCCGAACCATACACAAGCCCTGGCATATAAGAAAAAGGCACAGCAACGGCTGGATGCGCTGCGGCGGCTGCGGTGATAAAGCGACCATTGCGGGTCCGGTATCTCTGCGTGGGGCCGCCTTTTCCGGCCTCTGCCGATGCTGGAAAATTGCCCATTAAAAACCATTCAATTGAGTTCAATACGATCTCCGCTCATGTTTATTTTTGAGCAAATCGCCGAGCAAAAAATTCAGGAAGCCATCGCGCGCGGCGAATTCGACAACCTGCCCGGCGCCGGCAAACCCATCGAGCTGGATGATCCGCGTTTTATGCGGCGCGAGGACCGAGTGGCGCTGCACCTGTTGAAACGAAGCGGTTATCTGCCGCCGGTTCTCATGGTACGGAAAGAACTGGAACTCCGTTTGCAAAACGCCGAGCGTCAGATGGACATCCGGCTGCAGCGGCTGGCGCTGTTCCGAAGCAAAATGCGCGATCTGCTGCCCGAAGACCCGGAAAAAGCGCGGCGGCGGCTCCGGGAATTCGGCTTTGCCATGGGGCATGTAACCATTCGGAAATTCAGCGAGCTGAAACCGGCACAGCCGGTGCGTGGCTCAAAATCGATGTTCCGGTTGAAACATCAGCAATATTGCGCCCTGCACCGGCAAACGGTGCAAGCCTTTGAACGGCTGCTGGCGGAACTGAGACAGGAAACAGAGCGCGCCGAATCTGCAAAAATTCAGTATGAACTCAGCCACCATTGCAGTTTGAATTTACCGGAAATTTCCTGCATCCCGTTTGAGCAACAGGTGCGCCGGCGACTGTTTGATGAATTGGCTCCTTTAGTGGAAAATACCGATGACCCTTAATGAACTCATCGACATGCTGGCCCGGCAGCCCCGGGTGGCCGTTTTGACCGGTAGCGGTATTTCAGCGGAAAGCGGCATTCCTACCTTTCGTGGCGCCGATGGCCTGTGGAAACAGTTTCGCGCCGAGGAACTGGCCACGCCCGAGGCGTTCCGGCGGGATCCCAAATTGGTATGGGAATGGTACCGATTCCGCCGACAGATCATCCGGGAAGCGGAGCCCAATGCCGGGCATCTCGCGTTGGCTGAAATGGAAAAAAGGCTACCCCATTTTGTTTTAATCACACAGAATGTAGATGGACTCCACCAGCGCAGTGGAAGTCGCAAGGTGATCGAACTGCACGGCAATATTTTCATCGATCGCTGTGTGCGGTGCGGGAAAGAGGTGGATCGCAGTCTCGATCCGGAATCCAATGAAGAAATACCGCATTGCGAATGCGGCGGTCTGTTCCGCCCGGGCGTGGTGTGGTTCGGTGAGACCTTACCGCCGGATGCGCTTGATCGCGCCTGGAACGCTGCAGAGCAGTGCGAGGTGTTTTTCAGCATCGGAACATCCGCCGTTGTGTATCCGGCAGCCGGCCTTCCGGAACTGGCGCACCGGCGCGGCGCCCGGGTCGTGGAAATCAACCCCGAAGCAACTGCTGTTTCAGTACATGCCGATCTTATCATGCGGGAATCAGCGGCAAAGGCGCTGCCGGAAATAGTGGCTCATTTGCAATCGGTGAAACCATCATGAAATGGAAAGCGTTCACCTGGCTTCTGGCGGGTCTGCTGGCCATTAACGGCTGCGCATATTTTAATACCTTTTATAATACCAAAAAGTATTTTAAAGAGGCGCTGCAAGAATATAAAAAGCGCCGCGGCGACAGACCGTCTTCGGTGGAGAAGCAGAAATTCGATAAAACCATTCAGCAGGCCAGCAAGGTATTGCAGCTTTATCCGACCAGCAAATACATCGACGATGCGGTGATGATTTTAGGCCAGAGCTTCTTTTATGTTCAGGATTACCGCAAAGCTCAGCGTAAATTTGAGGAACTTCTGGATAACTTCCCCGATAGCGAATATGCGCCCGAAGCCAGGCTGTGGCTGGCAAAAACTCATGTCAAATTGCGCAATTTTACCCAGGCCGAAATCGATTTGCAGGACATTGCTGAAAACAGCCGCAGAAAAGATTTGCGACGTGAAGCGAGATACTGGCTGGGCGAATGCTATTACGAACAGGAAAAATGGCGTGAAGCTGCGGACGCTTTTAAAGTCGCAGTGAAATCGATCAAAGACAAGGATTTAAAATACCAGGCCTATTTGCGACTCGGCGAATGCTTGAATGAACTTGGTGAATTTGCTGCGTCCTCCGAAAGTTACCGGTTGGCGGCCAAAAATACAGATGATCCCGAAAAGAAGTTTCAGGCTGAATTGGATTACGGCCGTGCATTGCTGAGAGCCGGAAAATATGATGAGGCGATTCGAATTTTATCAAATATTATCGAAGTCTATTTCAACAACCGGCAGGTGGGGTTGGCCAAACTGGAAATGGCCAACGCCATGATGCAGCGCGGTAATGTGGAAGAGGCGCTGGAATGGTACAAAACAGTGACGGAAGAACATCCACGCACCCCGGCGGCGGCCGGAGCTTATCTTGCGCTGGGTGAATATCAGGAAACCGTGAAGCAAAATTACAAAGCCGCCGGCGAATATTATCAAAAAGCGCGGTTGCAGGACAGCCGCAGTGAATACGCGAAAAAAGCCATTGAAAAGAGCAACCTGGTCAAGCGGCTTTTGCGCATCACCAACGATATCAAGCGGACCAAAACACAGATTGCCGCCTTGGAGAAACAGTATAAACTTGCCACGAATGGGTCCGAAACCCAGAAACCCGACCGGGAAGAATCGGGAGACGTCGTAAAAAAAGCAAAGCGCGCCGCGCCCCGCAAGTCCAGGCTCACCCCAAAGCAAATCCAGGCGCGGATCGACAGCCTGAAACGGGTGACCGCGCTCAAAAAGGTCGAGCTGGCTGAAGTGTATTTGTTCCAATTCAATAAAGCAGACTCGGCCATGAATCAGTATATGGATATTCTGGTGATGACGGACGATCCGCAGATCCGGGCGCTGGCGTTTTATTCCCTTGCGTATATTTTCGAACAGAAAATGCCCGAAATCACCCTGCGCGACAGTCTGTTGCAGGTGCTGGCATACAAGTATCCCGATACCCCGCAGGGCAGACAGGCCGCCCGAATGCTGGGCTTGCAGGTGAAGGAGGAGAGCGTTTCGGCTGAAGAACAGCATTACCAGACGGCGGAGCAAATTTTGTTCGATCGCGGGAGTCCGAACCTGGTGCTGTATCATCTGGAATGGATTCTTAAAAACAGCAAAGACCCCGATTGGCGTGCGAAAGCGCTGTACCTCATGGGCTGGACATACGAGCACAAAGTCGGTAACAACCAGAAAGCTTATGAGAGCTATAAGCAACTGGCCGATAGCTATCCGAAATCTCCACTGGTGCGAAAGGTGCGGCGGAAAATTTATACTTACGAGCAAAAACTCAAGGAAAAAGCAGCCGGAGCCGACTCCACCAAAACGCCAAAGTCCGCGGTCGCCGCTGCCGGGCCTGCCGCCAAATCCGCTCCTGCGAAAAAGCCGTTTGCGGAAGAACTGGACGCCGAGGTCGCGGCTGAAAAAGGCGCAACTCAGGCAGCCATAAATAAACGGAAGCGGTTATTGGATGATGAATTGGCCACGGCCGCGGCGAAGAAAAAAACGGCTCAGGTGAGTAAAGGACAAAAGCCGGCGGTCAAATCCGCCCGGAAGGACAGCACCAAACGCAAAAAGAAAATCATCGACGACTGATTGAGGCGGAAAGGATACAGCAGTTCATGCCTGTCATTGATGCATGTGAGGTGATTCAGAACGAGCAGGTCGGCCCGGGGTTGCATGTGGTTCGGTTCCGGCATGAAACCATTGCCGCCGGTGCGCGGCCGGGACAGTTTGTGAATGTGCGCACGCGAGAAGGCTTCCCGCCGTTGTTGCGGAAGCCTTTTTCTATTTGTCGCCGCGATGCGAATGAAGGCTGGTTTGAGATTTTTTTTAAGGTGGTCGGAACCGGTACGCGGCTGCTGGCGGAATTGCAGCCCGGCGAACGCCGCAGCATCATCGGGCCGCTCGGCAACGGTTTCGGCCTGTCGCATCGGTTGCAACATGCGATTATCGTGGCCGGCGGTATCGGCGTGGCGCCGTTCCCGTTTCTGGTCGAGGTGCTGCGCCGGCAAGAGGTTTCGGTGTCCGTGTACCTCGGCGCGCGTACGCGAAATGAATTGTGGGGGATGGACCTGTTCGCCGAGCTGGCCGATGAGGTGTTCATCAGCACCGATGATGGCAGTGAGGGCTTCCACGGGCGGGTGACCGAGATGCTGCAGCCGCGGCTGCCGGAGTTGGCAAGTGAGTCCGAAAGCATCCAGATTTTTGCTTGCGGCCCCGAGCCGATGCTGAAAGCCGTGATGCAGCTCGGCCGCGCATTCAACCTGCCGACCCAGATTTCGGTGGAAACCATGATGGGCTGCGGTTTCGGCATCTGCATGGGCTGTCCCATGCCCAATCCCGCCGACCGCGCGGGGCAGGCGTACAAACTGTCCTGTATCGATGGCCCTGTGTTTGATATTCACGAAGTGGAGATGGAATGGCCGCATTAAAGATCACCATTGCCGGCGTGGAATTTCAAAATCCCGTGTTTGTGGCGTCGGGCACCTTCGGTTACGGCCAGGAGGCCAGCGAACTGGTGGATGTCAACCAGTTTGGGGCGATCGTGACCAAATCCATCACCCCGGAAGTGCGCATCGGCAATCCGCAGCCGCGCATCGCCGAACTGCCGGCCGGTATGCTCAATTCCATCGGCCTGGCCAATGTCGGCCTCGAACGGTTCATCGCCGAAAAGCTGCCGTTTTTGCAGAAGCTGCGCACGCAGGTCATCGTGAATGTGGCGGGCAAAACCGAGGACGAATTCGCGCAGGTGGTGGAGCGGCTGGAGGCCGAGGAGGGAATTGCCGGTTACGAGCTGAATTATTCCTGTCCCAACGTGTCCGAGGGCGGCCTGGAGTTCAGCCAAAATCCGGCCATCACCGAGCGGTTGACCCGACGCATCCGCAACCTCACCCGGCGCTTGTTGATCACCAAATTGACGCCCAACATCACCGATATCCGCGCCATTGCGCGCGCGGCGGAGCAGGGCGGGGCGGATGCCGTATCGCTGATCAACACCGTGCAGGGCATGGCCATCGATATCGCCACCTTTCGACCGAGAATCAATACCGTGATCGGCGGCTATTCCGGCCCGGCCATCAAGCCGATTGCGCTGGCGAAGGTGTATCAGGCGCGCCAGGCCGTGTCG
>WFVT01000329.1 GCA_015491485.1 Candidatus Zhuqueibacterota bacterium | reverse complement strand
GAGCAGACCCAGCTCACCCATTTTTTGCATATTGTCCAGTGGAAATTCGCCGGTTTCGTCCAGCTCAGCCGCGCGCGGGGCGATTTCGTTCTGCGCAAATTCCCGCGCCAACTGTTGCACCATCTTCTGTTCTTCCGTCAACTGAATCATAGACTCATCCTTCTTATGCTTGAAATCCGGTTGTTTGCCACAATTTATTATGAATCAACACCAATTCAAACCAGCCGGTCCCTCCGTCGCCCGAGAAACCAGCCCCCTTCACTCAGGCAACACATGTCCCCAAATGGATCGCGTACAAGATGCAGGATTTACAGTCAAAGCAACACCTTTTGCGCTTTTTGGTTTTCCGCGGCAAATACGAATGATTACCGTCCCTCAAACTTCGGCGGGCGCTTTTCTTGAAAGGCTTTCAGCGCTTCCAGCCGGTCCTGCGTGGGGATGGTTTTGCGGTAGCACGCTTTTTCCAATTCCAGGCCCTCCGCCAGCGGCCGATCCAGTCCGCCCCAGATGGCTTCTTTGGCGGCTCGCACAGCCACCGGCCCGTTTTGGGCGATTTCTTTCGCCAGCGCCATGGCCGTTTCCAGCAAATCCTCATCCGGCACCACCTGATTGGCCACGCCGTCGCGCAGGCATTCGTCCGCGCTGAAAATACGCCCGGTGGCAATCCACAGCATCGCCCGCGATGGACCAATCAGCCGGGGCAACCGCTGGGTGCCGCCGGCACCGGGAATGATGGCCAGGGCGGTTTCGCGCAACCCCATGCGCGCGCTCTTCGCCAGGATACGAATATCCGCCGCCAGCGCCAATTCCATGCCGCCGCCCACGGCCGTGCCGTGCACCGCGGCAATCACCGGCACCGGAATGTTCGCCACCGAGGATGCCATGTCCCGCGTGGCATTGACGGTGGGCTCCACCTCCTCCACCGGCATGGACTGCCGTTCTTTCAAATCCGCGCCGGCACAGAAATGTTTACCTTCCGCGGACAGCACCAGAGCGCGCACCTCCGCCGATTCGCACAGCGGCACGATCTCCTGCGAAAATTGCTTCAATTCCCGGATGAGATCACGCCCGAGCGCATTGACCGGCGGCCGGTTGATGCGCACATGCCCCACGTAGTCGCTGACCGAAAACGACAAAAATTCGAACGGGCCCATGCTACCTCCTCGGATACACCGGCAGGTCGTCCGGGGCTTCCACTTCCATATACAGCAGCCCGAGCCCGTGCGTTTTGCCCTGCGCATCGGTCTTCAGGCTTTCGGAGCCGCCGCCGCCCAGCGAATCGTGCAAAATGAAATTCAGCGCCTTCAAATTGGGCAGTTCGTAGCGATCCACCGGGCCGCGACAGATTTCTTTGAAATGCGCTTTCACCCGCTCCGGGGTCAGCACCTCGCGCAGAAACGCATAGCCCCGCTCGTCATAGGCCACGATGCCCACGTTGCTGGCATCGCCTTTATCGCCGCTGCGGGCGTACGCGATATCCCACAATCGAATTTTCTTCATAGGAATCTCACGAATTTTCGTTATTATGTTTATCCAGTGGATGAATGGAGTCCAGACCCTGCGGCTGCGGGATGACCCACCGAATCGGCTGGATGGTGCCGTCCTTGCGCACGGTCCGTTCCACGTATTTGCATTTCAATACCGAATGCTCGATCCAGATATCATCTTCAATAATGCAGCCAAAAATATACGACGTGCCTTTGATCAAAACGTTGTTTCCGATCCGGGTCGGATACTCATCCGATCCGGTCATGTTGACACTGGACTCGATGCGGCAATTCTCCCCGATGGTGAGATTGCCTTTAATGATGTCACCTTTCAGAATTTCACTGCGCGCGCCGACGCGCAACGTCTGGTGCGGATAGGTGCTCAAATGCACGCCTTCATGAATGATCACATGCTCTCCCAGAACAATATTGCCATCCAGATTGGCGTGGTTCTTGATAATCACGCCCTTGCTCAAACGCACATTCGGGCCGATGTACACGCCCTTGCCGATGGCGATATCCAGCGGGCCTTCACGGCGATCCATTTCCAGAATCTGCTCGATCACCTCATCGGCGATGAAAAAGTCATCGCGATCGACGATGGTAATGATGTCCTTGAGCTTTTCATAAGCCGTGTGCCGCGCGATGATCTCCATCTCTTTCAGGACGCTTTTCACATTGAAGCCGAGCACCGAGTGCTCGTCCTGGGTGACCGCCGCGCGTACGGTCAATCCATGGCGATTGAAAATGGCGATCAAATCGGTAATATAAAGTTCACCCTGGACATTGTCTTCCCGCAACGAGTGAATGTGCTCGTGAAGCGGTTTTGCCCGAAAGGCATATACACCTGTGTTGAACTCCCGGATATTGAGCAGCTCTTCGCGACCAAAGGCATATTTCCTGCCGTTATAGGAAGTAATGTACGGCTCATCTTCATTTAATGAAAGAATATCTTTGTGCTCTTTGATTTCGATCACTTTTCCAGCATCTTCGCCAGCAGGCCGGCCATCCACATCGGTTTCCGGTACGCGCACGATGCGGCCGTAGTAATTGTACTCCGGATCGCCTTTGTAGGTGCTGGTGAGCACCATCATGTCGCACGGTTTTTCGTTAAACGCTTCGGCAAACTCACGCACCACGTCCGCGCTGAGCAAACCGACATCGCCTGGAAAGATGAACACCGTGCCGTCATAATCGCTCAGCCCTGCGGCATCCAGCGCAATCTTAACCGCGTGGCCGGTACCACGCTGCTCAGATTGATACACGAAAACCCGGTGTTTTTCTTTGCCACAGGCGCTGGCGACTTCCACAGCCTTGATGCCGACCACGATGACTTGATTGGGCGTGTTCAGCCCCTTACTGGCCGCCGTGGCCACACGCAGCACCGTGGGCACGCCCCACACTTTGTGGAGCATTTTGGGGGTTTCGGATTTAATCCGCTTGCCGTGACCCGCGGCCAGAATGATCGCCACGCGATGGTCGTTCAGATCGAGCTGATCCGATAGCTCCTGCAAATGGGATTGAATTTCCCGTACGTTTTCCTCCATATACATCCCCTTGGTTTCGCTGTCATGCACGTTGCCAGATTCAGTTTATACATTCCCCGGATGAACGGAATTTTGTTTTTCGCCGAAATCGATAAAATTTCCATTTATCCAGGATGTGGCGTTCAAAACTCCTGCACCTGTACCACCGGCCAGATGTACTTCTTTTTCAGCAGCGCCGGCCAGTAGCTGATGATTTCCGTGGCTTTGGGACGGCCGCCCGCAAAACCCGTCACTCCCGGCGGCCCGCTGGTGACCAGCGGCACGATCTCCATGCCGAAGCGATTCACCTTCTCCCGGTCCGCATCTTTCACGCCGATGCGCAGCACGATTTCGGCCGGATCGTCCGGAGCCGGTGCGATGCCGGCATGGCACACATTGGTACCGAGGAACTCGACCAGCTTGTGATCGTCGTCAAAGGTCACGCCGTCGTATTCCAGCCGTTTCCAGATGATGTCCGCGCACAATTTGGCCTTTTCCAGCGCATCCGGCCCGGCGATGGTCAACTGCCCCACGGCTTTGTAGCCACTCAGGTAACTGATCGACACCTTCAAAAATTCCGTGGGCGGTCCCCCCTGAATGCCGCTCACCCGCACGCGATCGCGGCCTTCTTCACGCAACTGAATGGTGGTGAAATCCACCACAGTATCCGGGGTGATGTAGTTTTTCGGATCACCCATTTCGTACACCAGTTGCGACGCTACCGTCTCCACGCTCACCTTGCCGCCGGTGCCTTCGTGTTTGGTCACCACAAACTCACCGTTGCGGTACACTTCCAGCACCGGATAGCCGATGAGCGCAAAATTGTCGATTTCTCGCCAATTGGTGTAGTTGGCGCCGGTGCATTGCGCACCGCATTCCACGATGTGTCCGGCCACCGTGCCCGCCGCCAGCAAATGGTAATCCTGCGGCGACCAGCCGAATTCGTGAATCATCGGGCCGAGCACCAGCGCCGGATCGGTGACGCGGCCGCAAATCACGATATCCGCGCCCTGATCCAGTGCCTCGGCGATCGGAAACGCACCGAGATAGGCGTTGGCGGCCGTAATGCGATCCCGGATCGATGCCAGCGGCTGGCCGGTATCCATGTTTTTCAGCTCTTCTCCGGCATCGAGCAACTCGTCGATCCGGTGGTAAATGTCATCGCCGGTTACGGTGGCGACTTTGACGCCGGACAAACCGAGCTGCCGGATGACCTCGCCGGTGGCTTCGAGGCAGGCCTCGGCGTTGACGCCCGCGGCGCTGGAAATGATTTTCACGCCTTTTTCCATGGCCTCCGGCAAAATGCGCTCGAGAATCTTGATAAAATCCGTGGCATACCCGGCCTTTGGATTGCGGCTTTTGAGCTTTTGCATGATGCTCATGGTCACTTCGGCCAGGTAATCCATGGTCAAATAGTGCAACGGGCCCTCGCGTAACAGCCGCACCGGCCCGAGGATCGAATCCCCCCAGAAGCCCTGTCCGTTGGCGATCAGTATCGGTTCACGCTTGTCGGTCATCGTTTTTCCCAAAGTTCAAATTCATTGATTTACATCCGCATCACGCCGGTAATATACTCCGGAATATGCGGATTGTGCGCTGCCATTTCCAATCCATTAATCAGCTCGTCGCGCGTCTGCCGCGGATCGAGAATTTCATCCACCATCATGCGCGCGGCGGT
>WFVT01000328.1 GCA_015491485.1 Candidatus Zhuqueibacterota bacterium | reverse complement strand
CTATAAAATCAAGATCGAAGGCAAGGGTGCACGGGGCTTTTTGCGTGGCGAGGTGCATATCCGGCTGAGCGAGCAAGATGGCGACACCGTTTTGATGTACGATGCGGAAAGCCATATCGGCGGTCCCATTGCTTCCATTGGACAGCGTCTGGTCGGGGCGGCCGCCAGAATGATTATCAATCAGGGGTTTAAAGCGCTGGAAAAGCAGTTTGAAATGAGGAGAGGCAAGGCATAAAAAAGCGGCTGTTTTTCCGAACAGCCGCTTTCTACCAGTCGGGGCGACTGGATTTGAACCAGCGACCCCTTGACCCCCAGTCAAGTGCGCTAACCGGACTGCGCTACGCCCCGAACAAACTATATTATAACGAATAAATCTTAATTTTGCAAGTGATTTCTAAAAGCATGAAGGTCATAAGATGCTTAAAGTAACAAAATAACGTGAATATTCGAAAGATTATCAAGTTGTTTTTATTTGCAGTCTCTCCCCTACTCACTCCTACTCACTCAATTTTTCTGGATCATCCCAGGCATCGGTCGGATCGGAATGGGGCGGTTTGGGGAAGTCATTTGAGGCGTCCTGGGAATGTTCATCATGATTTGTATCGGAAGTTGCTGGATTGGCATCTCCACCATCGGGCAAAGTGGGGCTTTCTTCGACCTCCGTTTCTTGCGCCTCGGCAGCGCTAAACAGATCCTGGTCGAAATGGTGCGATTGTTCTTCAATGGCGTCGTCATCTGTGCTGCTGGACGTTAGGTTTCGGTTAGGCAATTCCGTTTCCTGAAGGCTGGCTTCCTCATTCAAGTGCTGCCGATTTTCGGACTGCTGAGGCTCTGAAGATGCATCTAACTGTGTTTGAAGTTCTTGAATATCTTCTTCATTGTTTTGAATCACATGATCTTCCTGGGTGGTTTCAGCTAAGCTAAACTTCGCCGGTGTTGAAGTTTCCATACTTTGTCTTTCCAGCAAAAAGAGATCAGGCGTTTCTTCGTATTTATTTTCCGGTGAGCCAGTAGTTTGCGGCTGAACATCCGGTTTGTCCTCCTTCTCCCCTTTTTCAACCAGGTTAGCATGTTCGGGCTGCGGGGAAACATCCGGCTCAACTTTTTGGTCGATAAAATCCAGCAGCTCGCGCAAATCCTTCCGAATTTCTCTAAGCATGTCTTCGCGGCGCAGTTCTTCAAAAGACAGTTCCAATTGTGGATCCTTTTGCTTCTTGAGTTCTTTGAGACGCTGCTTGGCCCCCTCGATCGTGTACTTATCCTGATACAGCAGCTTTTTAATGAGAAAGATAGTACGGATATCATTCAGGCGATATATGCGATTGCCCGCGCGATTCTTCCCCGGACGCAAGTCCGGAAATTCAGTTTCCCAATAGCGGAGAATGTACTTTTTCAAGCCCGTTATTTGGCTGACTTCACTGATTGAATAGTACAGTTTTTTGATTTTTTTCTCTTCCATAAGAACCGAGCTTTTTCCAGATGATCGTGCCGTTTGAAAAAAAACTAATTATGCGCTGATAGGCTAAAATCCAGTGCGTTTGCCGGTAAAAGCGATTCAGTTTCATCGCAAAAACGGAAAGTGGCTCAAACGAATAAACACCAATGCGGGGTAGAGCCATGATGCCACACGCATCAGAAATTTTTGGGGCAAGTCCAAGAGAGACGCCGATTCGATAACCCGCACTATGAGCCAGTTTGCATACTCTTTGATTGGTTCGGCCAAATGGATACGATATTGAATCTACCTGAGTCTGAAATTCGCGTTGTAATGCGCGCTTGGACTCAATCAATTCATATTTAAGGGCATGATCGTCAAGTGAAGGCAAATACGAATGGTTTGCTGTATGAGAGCCAATTTCCCACCCGGCTTGTAGGAGGTGACGCAGCAGAGCCGTGTCAGCATGCTTCCAGTTGCGGATGCCAAATCGGTAATCCCAGGTATTGGCTTTACCCATAAAATTGCTGATGACGAAGCATGTTCCCACAAAACCATACTGCTGCATCACCTCAGCCGCATCCTCGATACAGGAATAAGCATCATCAAAAGTTAGAATCATCCATCTTTCTGATGGATTTGACGCGCCTCCCAAAAGATCGCGGACGCGAATGCTATGAAAGCCGGCGTCAGCCAGCCATTGCATTTGGCGCCGGAATTGTGCTTTGCTGACACGGGCGAACCCCAAATCTGGCCGATCGGTAACCAGATGATACGCCAGAATGGGAATACAAAAGGCCGTCCTGCCTGAATGGTCCATTCTCCACGCTAAATAACTTCAGAAAGCGGCTTGTATGGCAGCGAAAAGGCTTCCGCAACATTTTTGTAAGTAATATGGCCATTGACAATGTTGGCGCCTTTCGCAATTGCAGGATATTTTAGAAAGCAGTCTGGATATCCTGTATCCGCAATTTGCATGACGTATTGCAAGGTGGCGTTCGTCAGAGCCACCGTTGAGGTTTTCGGGACGGCTCCCGGCATGTTCGCCACACCATAATGAACAACACCGTCGATTTCATAAACCGGATCATTGTGGGTGGTGGGATGAATGGTTTCCACACAGCCTCCCTGATCCACGGCTACATCAACAATCACGGAGCCTTTTTTCATCAATTTCAGCATATCGCGGGTGACCAGACGCGGCGCTTTGGCGCCGGGAATCAGCACAGCGCCGACCACCAGGTCTGCGGTTTGAATCGCTTTGCGGATGTTCTCGGGATTGGACATGACGGTGATCACATTCTTCGGCATAACGTCATCCAGGTACCGGAGCCGATCCAGATTGATATCCATGATCCAAACCCGTGCGCCGAGGCCCGCGGCGATCTTAGCGGCGTTGGTTCCCACGTGACCGCCACCAATAATCACAACATTGGCCGGTTCGACTCCGGGCACGCCGCCGAGCAGGACCCCGATGCCGCCATGGAGCCGTTCGAGGTAACGCGCTCCTTCCTGGATGGACATACGGCCCGCGACCTCACTCATAGGAATCAGCAGCGGCAAAGAGCCATCTTCCGCCTCAACCGTTTCATAGGCAATGGCCACACATTTGGATCGCATGATGGCCTCTGTCAGCTCCCGGGAAGCGGCAAAATGAAAATAGGTGAACACAATTTGGCCTTCCCGAATGAGCGGATACTCTTCCGGCAGCGGTTCTTTGACTTTCACTATCATATCTGCGCGTTCAAAGATTTCCCCGGGGGAATCGACAATCTCAGCGCCGGCACTTTTGTAATGTTCATCGGAAAAGCCGCTGCCGACTCCGGCGTCCTTTTGCACTAAAACCGTATGGCCTTTTTGCACCAGCATTTCTACGCCGGCAGGAACCACTGCAACTCGTTCTTCATTGGATTTTATTTCTTTGGGAACACCGATAATCATTTTCCTCTACCTCCTTCCCATTCAATGCCATGAATCACTCAGGCCGAATAACGGTCGTTACCATTTCATCAGAATTTAATAAAAGTTGGCTCAACTCCCAAACGGATTCACACGTAACTGCATCGATCCCCTGGATAATTTCGTCGAGGCTGAAATGCTGGTGCAAGTAAATTTCCATTTTAGCCAGGCGGCTCATCCGGTTCGCCGTACTTTCAAGCCCCAGCAACAAATTGCCTTTGAGCTGGGATTTCGTGCGTTCAAGTTCCTCGCGGGCGATTGGTTGCCTTCTCAGGTCTTCCAATTCGCGATGAATCAATTCGAGAGTGAAATCCAGCTTATCTTTATCGGTACTGGCATAAATGCAAAACACACCGGTATCGTAAAGAAAATCAAGGTAAGAATAAATGCTGTAGCAAATGCCATGTTTTTCACGAATATTCTGAAACAGCCTCGAGCTCATGCCGCTGCCGAGGAGCGTATTCAAAACCAACGCCGAATATCGGCGCGGATCGGCATAGGCAAACGCGCGGCTACCCACGCAAATATGCGCCTGCAACGCATCTTCCGTTCTGATGTCCGTTTGTGGCGTTGCTGCAGGAAGCTCAGGAAAAATGCGACGGGTTGTTGAAGGCCAATTTTGAAATTTGCCCTCCAAAAGCCGCACCAGCGACGAATGATCCACATTGCCTGAAGCGGTAATCACCAGGCGATTGCAACTATAC
>WFVT01000327.1 GCA_015491485.1 Candidatus Zhuqueibacterota bacterium | reverse complement strand
GGAAATCTCATTGCTGCACTTGAATAGCCCCGAGCTTCAGCTCGGGGACATAGCGAGTCCCCAAAGATTAGGCTTCAGCCCAATATGGTTTCGGGCTAAAGCCCGAATTTTTTTCTCGGCAATTGGTTGTCTCTATCCGGGATGGCCCCGGCCGCTTGTGGTCGGGTGGAATTTACTCAGGGCTTGTGCTTGCCCTCCCGGCCACGAGGGCCAGGGCTGTGGAGGCGAACAATGGTCCGAGGTCATTTACGGTGCGTGTGAATAGCCCCGAGCTTCAGCTCGGGGACATAGTGAGTCCCCATAAAATTGGGCTTCAGCCCAATATGGTTTCGGGCTAAAGCCCGAATTTTTTTTCTCGGCTATTGGTTGTCCGTTATCTTTTCGAGCTTCAGCCCGGTTTGATTTTGCGCGAAAGCCCGGCTTAAATGGTGTCCGTGAAAACCTTGTTTTTTGACTTCGGAACTTAATCAACAGTGCAAAGACAAAAAGTTACCCCTGAATAGCCGCTGCGATGAATCCCAGGACCGCGCCTCCGATGATCAGCCAAGTGGTATTGACCCGATAACGCATTAGTAAAATCAAAGCAAGCACGGCACCGATGGTTGTTGGAAGGTCCACCAGGGAAGCACGGCCCAGTTGCCAGGTAACAGCGGCCATCAGCCCCATTGAAGCGGCATTGACCCCATCCAAAAGGCGGCCGAACCAGACCGAGTTGCGCAGACGCGGAATGAGCGGATTGGAAATCGCCACAAAGATAAACGATGGCAGAAAAATACCGAGCGTGGCGATCGCGGCGCCCGGTACATCCGCCAGCAAAAAGCCGATGAAGGTGGCTGTCGTAAAAACCGGACCGGGCGTTACCTGACCGATAGCCACCGCATCCAACAGTTGAGGATCGGTGAGCCAGCCAAACCGAACGACCAGATCGGCGCGCAAAAACGCCAGCAACACATATCCGCTGCCATACAAAACAGCGCCGATTTTCAAAAAGGTCGCAAACATCAAAGGCAGGCTGAAGGCTTCTGGGGCTGTGGAAATAGGAGCCCCTTGCCATCCGGCGAACGGTAAAAGCCAAACCGCCCGGTGCTGTGACCGCCACCTCCGAAAGGTGCTGATAAGCATCACCGCCGCTCCCGCGGAAAACAACAATACAATTTCATGCACTCCGGAGCCATACAAAACAATTACGGCAAGCGCAACGGCAGCGAGAAACGGTCCTTTAACGGCTTTGCGTCCCAGCGTCCAGAGTGCCTGCAGGATGATTGCGATTACAACCGGTTTGACCCCGTATAACAACCACTCAGCTTGAGGCGTGGTGCCATAATGGACGTAAAGCCAGGCCAATGCCGTTACCATCATCATGGCCGGGATGATAAAACAGGCACCGGCGAGGATCAGCCCCGGCCAGCCGCCTCGCACAAACCCCAAATGGATCGCCAGTTCCGTGGAATTGGGCCCCGGAATCAGATGCGTGGCGCCCAATATATCCAGAAATTGCTGCTCCGAAAGCCATTTGCGCCGTTTGACCACTTCGTCATGCATCATGGCAATGTGGGCGGCGGGCCCGCCGAATGCCAGAAACCCCAATCGGGTAAACAGTCTTGCGATTTCTTTCAAACGCTGCGCTCGAGCCGTAGGCGAATCAGCGGCGGAACGGTTGCTCTTCATATTTGCCTGGTAGATGTATATCGCGCCTTGCAATCGGTCAGGACGGTTTAACGCCGCGGTACAGAGCCATGGTTCCGAACAGGGTGTTGATTGCCTGCATCTGCTGCACTTCTCCAAAACCGGCTTCGCGAAAAATATCCGGGAGCTTTCCGTTGATGTTATCCCGCGTATTTTCGAATCCATCCAAAATCTGAATGCCCCAAAACAATCCGCGCATCAGCGGGTTGGCCGCTTTTCCCCAGTCGGCGATGTGCAACTCACCCCCGGGCTTAAGAACGCGAAACAGTTCGGCGGCGGTGCGTTTTTTATCTTCCGGTGAAAGGTGATGAAAAAACAGCGTGGAAAGCACTCGGTCGAAATCAGCATCCGGATAGGGAAGCTCGGTGGACAGCCCATGGTCGAATTGAACGGCGACTCCGGCTTTGCGGGCTTTATTTTGAGCCAGCGCAAGAATTTCGGGATCGCCGTCCACGCCCACCACCTCGGCTTGCGGCTGGGTTTGTTTGATCAACAAGCACAGGGTTCCGGTGCCACAGCCCACATCCAGGACCCGCTGACCCGGCTGTATGGCGGCCTGTTGCAAAAGCGCTTTTTTGAAAGTCCGTTCCCGGACGGTGATGCCAACAACGGCATCGTAAAACGGGGTGAGCCATCGGAAACGGAGCGCCGGTACATACGATGCATCCTTTTTTTCTTGCAAGAGAGCCTCCTACCTGAGTTTGCTTAGAACGCTTCGAGGGATACGGTAAAGAAATTTCCACTCAATGTCAAGTTGAACCGGTTTGATGATCCCCCGCATTGAGGTTTTCCCGAAGGCGTTATGGAAGAGGCTGATTTTGATGATCCTGAAAAATGCTGCCGGCGG
>WFVT01000326.1 GCA_015491485.1 Candidatus Zhuqueibacterota bacterium | reverse complement strand
GTCCAGGTGTAGTAATGAGATTACACTCTGGGATAACCAAAACACCGACTAAATCAGCCTTCGCTGCCGAAGCCGAATCGGTTGTACGCCATTGGAATAGCCCTGGCTTTCAAGCCGGGGACGAGATGCCGCGAGGAAAAAATCGGGCATTAACCCAATCGCAAATCGCATTTGGGCTGAAGCCCGGTTTCGGAGGCTGGCTCGATCCCCGAGCTAGAGCTCGGGGCTATTCAGAACCGGCCCGAATCCTCATTATTGCGCAGGATGAGCTTGATTGATTCGCCCCTGATTAAAATAGCCCCGGCTTTCAAGCCGGGGGCGGACGAAAAACTGCGAAGAAAAATTTTGGGCTTTAGCCCGAAATGATCATGGTCTGAAGCCCGTTATTTTGGCAGGACGCTTGCTGCTTTGGGGCTGTCCAAACACACGCTATCAAAGATAGCGTCTAATCACATACTGGGTAGATGCGGCGCCTTACAGTGATAAATTGTAGGCTCAATTGAAACCGGTTATCCTCTTGGACAGCCCTGTGTCGGGTGGGCGTAAGGCATCGCGCCAGATAGAGGCGGTCATTAACCGCCATAAGCAGTAAAAAACACAGAGAGATTGCCATGAACTTTTGCACCGTGATCAATTGCATGGATGGCCGGGTGCAGTTGCCGGTGATTCATTACCTGCAGCAGCGCTTCGGCGTGGAGTACGTGGATACCATCACCGAACCGGGACCGTGCCGGATTCTGGCCGAGCGCACCAATGCGGCGCTTGTGCAATCCATCCTGATGCGGCTGAACATTTCGGTGGAGAAGCACGGCTCCCAAAACCTGGCGGTGGTGGGACATCACGATTGTGCCGGGAATCCGGTGAACCGGGATGAGCAGATGCAGCATCTTCAACAGGCTATCGAGTTTCTGCGCGGTCAGTATGCGGGGATGGAGATTATCGGGTTGTGGGTGGATGAACAGTGGCAGGTGGAAGAGGTTTGACTCACCCCAAAGGCACCAAGAGCACAAAGAAAGTATTTTTCTGGTGGTAAGGCGGATGAACGCTAACAGGTTGAGGAAGTGTGATTCCTAAAAAAGTAGTCCCAGCCCATTGTGGGCGGGGATACGATGGCAATAATAAGCCGTGAAATCAGCAGTTCCGCATAACCGTTCATTGCGAGGGATCTGGCAGTTAGTGGCGGCGATGCAATCCGCTTTCGAGATTAGCAACGAGATCGCCACGCGTCCGCCATTCGGCAGACGCTCGCGATGACAAAGGCGGTAAGACCGGTACGATGCAGAAAGAGTTGCCCTATTAGCATACTTTTGTCCTTTACTCATTTAAAAAAGATCCGCCTCTGTCATTGCGAGGAGCGCAGCGACGACGCAATCTGCTTTGGCGGTTATCAACGAGATCGCCACGCGTCCGCCGAGGGCAGACGCTCAGGATGACGTAGCATTTGCAACAGGCAATCTTTTGGCCTGCTTTAATGCATAACCACTAAACGATGGGATCAGAACCATGGCCATTACCCTGGGATTGGATGTCGGCTCAACCTACACCAAAGCGGTGTTGCTGGATGACAAGCAACAGATTCTCGCGAAATGGATGCAGCCCACCGGGCACCGGATTCGCGAAGTGGCGGAGGAAGTCACCGACAACGTGGTGAAAGAAGCCGGACTCCGCCGCGATGAGGTGGCGTACATCATCACCACCGGCTATGCGCGGCATCAGGTGCCGTTCCGCGATCTGCAGGTGACCGACCTGACCGCCACGGCGCGCGGCGCACGGTTCCTGTATCCGAACACGCGCACCGTGCTCGACATCGGCGGGCAGACCATGAAGGCCAGCCGAATCGATGACCGGGCCAGGGTGCAAACCTTCCGGCTGAACGATAAGTGCGCCTCCGGCACCGGCGCGTTTCTGGAAAAAACTGCCCGCTACATGGGCTACCATACCGAGGACATCGGCTCGCTGTTGAAGTTAGCCAAACAGAGCGTGCCCATTTCCGGCGTATGCGCGGTATTCGCCGAATCCGAGGTGATCAACCATCTTTCGAACGGCGTGCCGCCGGAGGAGATCATGTACGGCTCGGTGCTGTCGCTCATGGACCGCGCGGTGCAGCTCATGCGGCGCATCAAGGCGGAGCCGGAATTTACTCTGGTTGGCGGCATTTTGCGCTGGGAAACCATGGCCAATGCCATCCGCGAGCGGTTGGACGCCGAGGTCAACGTGCCGTCCGGCGACATGCCACAGTTCACCGCCGCGCTGGGCTGCGCGTTGCTGGGACAATTGCGGCTGAAAAAACTGGCCGCGGAATCGAAAACCGCCGCGGCACCGGCCTGATGACAGCTCTGGAGAAGCCCATGAAAAAATCCGAACCTGAAACCCGCGCCACGACCTGTT
Organism: Candidatus Zhuqueibacterota bacterium; assembly: GCA_015491485.1. Taxonomy (GTDB): domain Bacteria; phylum Zhuqueibacterota; class Zhuqueibacteria; order Zhuqueibacterales; family Geothermadaptataceae; genus Hydrothermovivens. Next base: position 1,958 of record WFVT01000326.1, on the reverse strand, counting down.
CCGTGGATGCCAGCGGGGCGCTGTCGTGCCAGTTGGAAACGGATGCGGTCCTGTTCGCCGCCGGCTGGGAACGGCGGTTCATTGCCGAGCCGCAGCGCGCCGAGGAAATGGCGCAGATGTACCGCGAACTCGGCTATGCCGTTCGTCTGGAGCCGGTGAAGCTGATCAATCTCAAAGACGAATGCGCCGGCTGCCAGGTGGTGTTCGAGAAGTTTCTGGCGGTGTACACGAAGCGGGGGAACCGTTCGCCGGGATAGGGGAGACTATCAGGATAGCAGCATCGGAGAGCTGCGGGATTTATTTCAGCAATTTGGAAAGCGCCTCCTGCCATGTTTGGAAGGGAAACCGGCCCACAATACGCTCCATGGCTTCGCGAATGGAGTCGTTCATCAAGTTGCGGGCGTGGCCTTCGTGAAACACAACCGCGTCGTGCCGATTTTTATACTTTTCAGGATCAAACTCTCCTCTTTGGATTTCATCCGCTATAATATGGTAAGCTTCGCGGAAGGGCATGCCTTCCAGGACCAGGGCATTCACGGCCTCTACCGAAAACAGTAGCCTGTAGCGATCGTCCTGCCGCAGATCACGGTTGATTTGAATGTGGCTAAGCATCTTTGTCGTCATGCGCAGACAATCCAGCAGGGTTGCAAAAGCAGGCAGGAAATGTTCTTTCAGCACCTGCATATCACGATAATAGCCCGAAGGCAGGTTATTGCTAATGAGCACCATTTCGTTCGGCAGGGCCTGGAGCTGGTTACAGCGCGCCCGGATCAGCTCCCACACATCCGGGTTTTTCTTGTGCGGCATAATGCTCGAGCCGGTGGTAAGCTCCTGCGGAAACCGGACAAAATCAAAATGCGGATTCATGTACAGGCACATGTCGTAGGCCAGCCGGGAAAGGGTGTGCGCCGGGGAGGCCAGGGCCATGCTCACCACTCTCTCACTTTTGCCACGTCCCATTTGCGCATATACCACATTTACATTAAGCGACTCAAAGCCCAGCAGTCTGGTGGTCAGCGAACGGTCAATGGGCAGGGAGGTGCCGTATCCGGCGGCCGAACCCAATGGATTTTTATTGATGATGTCACACGCCGCCGCCAGCAGGATCAGATCATCCACCAGGCTTTCGGCATAGGCGGCAAACCACAGCCCGAATGTGGAAGGCATGGCCGGTTGCAGGTGAGTGTATCCAGGCAGAAACACATCCTGGTTCGCCTCGCTCAGCTCCAGGAGCCGGTGGAAGAGCTTCTGGATTTCCTGGACGATATCGCGCAATTGATCACGGATAAAAAGCCGCAGCGCCACCAGCACCTGATCATTGCGAGAGCGGCCGGCGTGGATTTTCTTCCCCAGATCGCCGAGCTGGCGGGTCAGTTCCAGCTCGATTTGCGAATGCACATCCTCGACGCCCTCCTCGATGCGGAATCTCCCCTGCTCAATGCGCCGGTAGAGCCCCTGTAGCGCTTTGCAGAGCTGCTCTCCTTCAGCGGGTGAGAGCAGCCCTACCGTTTGCAGCATTTTTGCATGAGCAATGGAAGCCAGAACATCGTAAGGTGCCAACAGCAAATCGAGTTGAGGATCCCTACCGATGGTAAACTGCTCCACCTCTTCGGCGAGGCGGTCTTCTTTGTCCCAAAGTTTCATGATGCCCTCATGTTTTCATTAAATTGATCCAAGAGCTGAATGTATCCTTCGATGCCTTGCTCAAGTTCATCCACATAGATGAACTCATCAGGCGTATGGGAGCGCTCGGAGCGGCCCGGACCGATTTTCACCGAAGGTGCCGGAATAAGCGCCTGATCCGATGTCGTTGGCGAACCAAACAGTCGCAGCCCCATTGCCTTAGCCGCCTGCACCAGCGGGTGATTCAAATCGATTTTAGACGGCTGCAGGCGCAGTGATCGCGGGGTGACCTCGCTGCGGAGATGGCGGCGGATGGTATCCACGACCTCCTCATT
>WFVT01000325.1 GCA_015491485.1 Candidatus Zhuqueibacterota bacterium | reverse complement strand
TATCAATTTACTTTCAAATCGCAACTGAAAACATATTTCAAGACACCCGGAATTCGATTTTTCGGGGTGAACGGCCTATAACAAAAAAGCCCTACAAATGCAGGGCTTTTTGAAAATCCCCGTTATTGCCGCCGCATTTGTCGCAGCATTTCGTAACGGTTACGGGGTCTTTTGGTTTTCTTTTTCTTTTTCGCGGGCTCACCCGGTTTCCCCGGATCATCCGGTATGTACTTCTGCTGGATTAAGGACAGCACATTAAACAGCGTATAATACAGCGTGAGACCCGACGGAAACTGGTTAAAAATCAACGTAAAGAAAATCGGCATAATATATACCATCGCTTTTTGCTTGGGGTCCTGAATCGTCATCTTTTGCTGATAAAACATGGTGAGCCCCATCACAATAGGCAGAATATTGACGCCATTACCGTATAACGGAATGGAAAACGGCAAGGTGAACACCGTATCCGGAGCTGACAGGTCCCGAATCCAGCCAAAGAACGCCGCCCCACGGAGTTCGATAGTACTCCGAAAAACGATAAACAAGGCGTACAGCAGCGGCATTTGTAGAAGCATGGGCAAGCAGCCACCCAACGGATTGACCCCGTATTCCCGATACAGCTTCATGACCTCTTGATTCAACTTCTGGGGATCATCCTTGTATTTTTCCCGCAACCGCTGCATTTCCGGCTGCAGCTTTTGCATCTCCTTCATGGATTGGTAGCTTTTCTTGGTGAGCGGGAAAAGAACCAATTTTACCAGAATAGAGAAAATAATGATCACGAGGCCATAATTCGGGATCACTTTATACAACGTGGTCAGACTCCATAGGACCAGCTTGCTAATCGGCCGGATGATCTTCCAGCCGAAATTCATCATCCGTTCCAGTTGAACATTGTACTGCTTGATAATCGAATATTGCAGGGGGCCGATATAAACCGTGAATTGATCTTGAGTCTCCTTCCTCAGGTAGGGCATTCGCAATTCCAAACTGTACTCTTTTAAAAACTGCTCCTGTCCAAGAGGAATTCGGCGGCCGATAAATCGAATGCCATTCCCGTTTTGCGATTTTGGAATGATCGCCGACGTGAAATATTTGGTTCTGATCGCCCCCCACCGGATGATCCAGTCATCGGCGCCGCCAATGGCAAACGGCTTGCTGCCAACATCAAATTCCTCGATATCGTTTGCCGTGAGCGCATAAGCCTTGGTATAATTCATATCCTCATTCAAGTTGGCTTCGGATGGCCTGAGACTCCCCGCCCAAAGAACACCGTACGAAAATCCATCCACAATCTCTTCAAATCCTTTAATGCGCACATCCATATCAAGGGAATATTGGTCATAGTAAAAAGAGAAGGCTTGTTCAACAACGCGGCCCTGACCAAAATCCAGGCGCAAACGCACCGTTTCTGTCGGATTTTGCTCACTCAGTACGATACGCTCGGCGCCTTCTATCACCTCGAACGTGAATTCTGCCAGCTTTAAAGTATCTTCCTGAATCGGTAAGGCCAATGAAAGATTGCCCCATTTACCGGCCACCATCTGGTGCGGTAAGCTATCGGGGCCTAAATAGTGTTTGAGCGACCACGAAACGACACTCGGCCCGCGGTTGCTGAGTACTGCCGTGTATAGCGGGGTTTCGATCTCGATCTGTTTTTCTTCAACCGGGTTGGGAGTCAGTTGGAAATCTTCAATTAGCGTTTGCGTCATCCGTTTTTCAGCAGCGACCGCCGGCGAAATTTCTTCTTCGATGACGTTGGCTTTTTCGCCACGATCGATACCTTCCGGCTTCGTGGTATCGGACGCCGTCGGAGTTGCACTTTGAGTTTGTTCTTTAACAGACTCCGGGGGCGGTACCTGGCCGTCATACACCATTTTCTTGTAAAAATCAGAATAGGTAAAGGCGATCACCAGTCCGATTAATATCAATCCAATAATTGTGTTGCGATCCATATCCATAATTGCCTAACCAATGTTTAAGGTACAGGATCATATCCTCCGGGATGAAACGGATGGCATTTGAAGATTCGTTTCAATCCCAGAAATAGCCCTTTAAAAACTCCATGCTTTTGAATGGCTTGATAGGTATAATTGGAACATGTAGGATAAAATCGGCAGGATGGCGGGAAAAAGGGCGATATCGCTATTTGATAAGCGCGGATAAATGCTAATAAAATGGCCTTCATGAGTCCATAATCTTGGAAAGAATCTGTTTGAATTCAGCTTGCAGTTGTTGAAAATCGGCCGTGAGCGCACCGGGTTTACCGATCATGGCGATATGCAGCGGCATTGAGATTTCGTACTGGTTCAATCGGTACACTTCCCGTAAACGCCGCTTAATCCGGTTCCGAAAGACCTTCTTGCGAATTTTTTTGGAAACCGTAAATAAAACTTTCGAGTCCACGACATCGGTTCTGACGACCAGATCAAAATACCTGCCCGGAACATAACGCCCTTCGCGAAATAACTGCTGAATGTCTTTTTTCGTCCGGAGGATTTTGCATTTTGGTAAGCGATATCGCCGCATGCCCGGCCCAGTTCCGCCCCTGTTTCAAGGAGTGCGGAAGCGCTTTAGATCGATTAACGTTCGTCACTAACCGTGAGTTTTTTCCGTCCTTTGGCACGGCGCCGTTTAAGTACAAGACGTCCTGCTTTGGTTTTCATTCGGGCGCGAAACCCGTGTTTATTGACCCGTTTCCGACGATGCGGTTGATACGTTCTTTTCATAATCTATAACTCCCTCATTAATAAAAATTCCGAAACCTCGATCGCTATCCAACTTTCTTTCGGTAGGTTACATTCCATATTAGCTGGTTCAGCTACGCCTGAACATACAATCAATTACTTTAAAAAGAAAAACAAAAAAAGTCAAGATTTTTAAAATTTTTCGCCATTGATTTTCAATGCACTTATTTACAACCTGTTTTTTCACTTCAATTTTATTACACAACCAAATACCGGTATCCTTAATTCTAACGCAATGCACAACCACCGGCTCTATTTTTTCGTTTTTCATTGCTCCCGATTTTTTGCTTGACATTTTAACACGTTTTGATAAATTCACACCGGCCTGAGAAGAGGGAACCTATCTTGATAAATTGTGGATAACTTTCTCTACTTCATCCAACGTATCCCCTTAATATAGGCAATTATCGCCGTTCAATAATTTATCAATGTGGATAACTTCATCTTTGCCCGACATCTTTGTTTGATTTTTTTGAAGTTACACTACCCACATTATCCACACCGCATTGTGGATAATTGCCTAAAGGAATAGGCAAATTTTTCCCAATCCATTAATTTTAATGCTGATATCTTCCTTTTAAGCGGGGAGCATTGTGAATAACCTAATGCAAAAAGAGGGATTTACTGCAATGCAAAATGCTGCAACGGATGTTTGGACCAGGTGCCTCGATCTAATCCGGGATAACATCAACGACCAGAGTTTTTATACCTGGTTTAAACCGGTGGTACCTTTGGAACTGTCGGGGAATACGCTCAAGCTGCAGGTACCCAGTCAATTCTTCTACGAATATTTGGAGGATCACTACAGCGATCTTTTGAATCAATCTCTGAAACAAGTGATGGGAGACGCTGCACGCATTTCTTATTCCATTTACGTCAATGATCAGGAAAATACATTGAACCTGCCTTCCATGAACCGTCAGCGGCGCAGCAACGGCAGTACCCAAGAAACGACCGATTTAAGCCCGCGCTATACATTTGAAAATTTCGTGGAAGGTAGCGGGAATCAATTTGCACGCGCTGCAGCCCTTGCCGTGGCGGAGGCGCCTGGAAGAACTTCCTTCAATCCACTGGTTATTTATGGCGGTGTCGGGCTGGGAAAAACTCACCTTATTCAGGCCATCGGTAATTTTGCCCTGAAAAAGGGCATTGTCAAAAAAGTGATCTACGTGTCCAGCGAAAAATTCACGATCGAATTTATCAACTCCATTCAGAACAACAAGACCACCGAGTTCAGCAACATTTACCGCAATGTGGATTTACTTCTGGTCGATGACATCCAATTTTTTATTAATAAAGAGAGAACTCAGGAAGAATTTTTTCACACGTTCAATACCCTGCACCAAAAGGGCAAACAAATTGTGCTGTCTTCGGATCGTCCCCCCAAGGATATCACCGGCATCGAAGAACGTTTGCTCTCCCGTTTCCAGTGGGGACTGGTGGCGGATATTCAGCCACCGGATTTGGAAACCCGGATTGCCATATTGCAGAAAAAGGCGGAGGAAAACGGTATCGAACTTCCCGGTGAAGTGGTTCAGTTGATTGCGTACAACGTCACCTCAAACATTCGCGAACTTGAAGGCTGTTTGATCCGGCTGTTGGCGTACTCTTCCCTGAACGGCCGCGATATTAATCTGCAATTGGCCAAAGAAGTCTTGAAGGACGTTATCTCGCAAAAGCAAAAGCACATCACGATTGAAGAAATTCAAAAAATTGTCAGTGAATACTATCACATCCCGGATGACCTGCTGAGGGCGAAGACACGCAAAAAGGAAGTCGCCATTGCGCGACAGATTGCCATGTATCTTGCTAAAAAACACACCAAGCATTCCCTCAAAACCATCGGCCTTCATTTCGGCGGCCGTGACCATAGCACCGTTATCCACGCGGTGAATACCATCGAAGAACTTGCCAAAACGGACAAAGAAATTCAAGAAGACTTGATCAATTTATCGCAAAAGATCGATTTATCTTCCATCTAATCAGTGGGTTACAGCTACCCACACTCGATATGTGGGTAGCTGTGAATAGTTGTGTGCAAGCTGTTTATAATTTAATGATTCGGTAATAGCCGTTTTCTTTTCGCAATAATCGTTTCAATTTTTCCACATGGCAATAACAGTTCTTACAAAATCGTTTACAGGATGTGAATAAAATCAAATGGGATTAAAGTTTTATTTTCAAACACATTTATTCAGCGCGCTTTGGGCGTTACCCACATATCCACAGCCTCTATTACAATATCTATCTTTAAAATTATCTTGAATTATTTAGTTTACTTTTCTATTTTATAAAGATTTGATTTTTCTGAATCGGAGGCCAATTTATGAAATTCAATGCAAACAAAGAAACCTTTTCACAGAGTTTGCAAAAAGTGGTTGGCGCTTTGCCGGCGAAAACCACCATTCCCGTTTTGAATAACATTTTGCTCCGTATTGAGAATGACAAAGCTTATTTTACCGGAACGGACCTCGAAATATCCATCACTACCGCCTGTCCGGTTGAAGCAAGTGAAGAAGGCGCTATTGCCGTTCCTGGAAAACGCTTTTTTGACATCATCCGAGAATTGCCGGACTTGCCAATTAGTCTCGAGAGCGATCCGTCTCAACATCTGCAATTAAAAAACGAAAAAGGTATTTATAAATTCGTCGGCGAAGATCCCGAAGAATTTCCGCATATAGACGTTGAAGAGTCCGATTTTGAATTTGTTTTGCCTGCGGAAACCTTCAACCGCATGGTTGAAAAGACGATTTACGCCGTCAGCACTGATGAACTCCGTGCCACACTCACCGGTGTTTATCTGCAAATCCTCCCCAACGAGTTGCGCATGGTTGCAACGGATGGCCACCGACTCGTTAAAATTTCTCACCAGCAATTTAAGGGCGGCGAATCCCCCATATCGGTTATTCTTCCAACGAAAGCGTTGAATCTGGTATCCAAGGCCACCGGACCCGATATGGATTTGCAGATCCAAATCAGCGAAAGTCATGTGGTATTTACGTTCGATGAAACCAAGATTTTTACAAAAGTCATCAACGGGCAGTATCCCAATTATGAACGTGTGATTCCAATTGACAACAATATTGAAATGCATGTGAACCGGGAAATGCTGATGGCCGCGGTTCGTCGGGTTTCGATTTTTTCGAATCCATACACGCATCAAATTCGGTTTTCATTGAGTCCTTCGTCTCTGGTGGTTCAGGCTGAAGATATGGAAATTGGTGGCGAAGCTCAGGAAGCCATCCCGGCCGATTATTCCGGCGAACCCATGGACGTCGGGTATAATGCGGTTTATGTCCTGGATATATTGCGCCATATCGATAGCGAAAATGTCGTGTTTCGTTTAAAAAATCCCGACACTGCGGCTATCATTGAACCCTCTGAACAGCAGGAAAATGAGGAGCTGATGAAGCTTCTAATGCCTATTCGACTCAACGATGCTGTTTGACATACATGATTCTTCATCGGTTGCAATTGACACATTTTCGGAACTTTGCATCGCTTGATATTCAGCCCGGACCGGGAAAAAATTATTTTATCGGTGAAAATGGACAGGGCAAAACCAATCTTTTGGAAAGCATTTATTGCCTCGGGCTGATCAAAAGTTTCCGGGCATCGTCTGATCTTGAACTGGTGCAAAAAGGAACAACCGGATATCAAATTTCGGGGGAAATCTATAATGAACTTTCGGTACATCACAAAGTCGCGATTGTTTATAATCAAGGGCGGAAGGCGGTAAGTTTTGATGGGAAAAAGATTGCACGGCACGCCTCCCTGGTAGGGCAGTTGCCTATCGTTTTATTCAATCCAGAAGACCACCGCATTACCAGCGGAAGTCCCTCTGAGAGACGTCGCTTTTTAGATATCATTCTCAGCCAATCCCATAAGTCGTATTTAGCCTCATTACAGGAATTTCAGAAAATTTTAAAGCACCGGAACCGGCTGCTGGTGAATATCCGGGAAGGAAATTCAAAGCCGGATGAATTGGATGCCTGGGATTGGAATTTGGCGAAAAGCGGTCATCATGTCATGGCCATGCGTAAAGCGTTTATCGAACGGATTCAGGGGCCTTTAAAAGATATTTATGCACGGATTGCAGCGCGGCCTGCGGAACTCGTGATTCGGTATTCACCAAGCGATGAAAATGCAGCCACGGATGCACAGGGATTTATAAGCGCTTTGCAATCCCATCGGCAGGCAGAATTGCTGCGGCAGCAGACTCTCATCGGGCCGCACCGCGATGATGTCATCTTTTACCTCAACGGCATGGATGCTCGCCGTCACGCCTCGCGAGGCGAACAAAAGAGCATCCTTTTGGCATTGAAATTGATTGAATATGACTATTTAAAAGAGTCCAGCGAAACATTACCGCTATTGTTGCTGGATGACATCTATTCGGAATTGGACGAAAAGCGGCAGAGCCGCGTTGTGGAACAACTTATGCAAATCGGCCAGAGCTTTATTACTTCAACCCACATCCACGGCGATTTGGATCAAGCCAGTACGGTTTTTAAAATTGTCCAGGGCACGTTGGAGCAAATTCATTAAGCCATGCGTCCGCTGTCATACATTTTAGAGCGGATTTTCAGCGATCCCAAATTGAAAGCGCATTTCATTGAAGGCGCCATTTCAGGCGTCTGGAATCGAGCCGTTGGCGAACGCATTGCCAGGGTGGCAACACCGATTTCCTTTGACAATGGCACGTTATACGTTCGAGTCCGTTCTGCCACCTGGCGCAATGAACTCCATCTGATGCAACAACAAATTATTGATCATGTGAATGAGCAGTTGGGAAGAAACGAAGTCGAACGAATTGTTTTCCGTTAATCAAGATTAACGTTCCGGATAAACTGCAGGCGGATTAAAAGAGAGGTCGTATCGTGGCAAAAAACAATCATGCAACGGCGGTACAGGAACAGTATGATGCGAGCAAAATCCAGGTTTTAAAAGGACTGGAGGCGGTCCGCAGACGGCCGGCGATGTATATTGGCGATGTCTCCAGCCGGGGATTGCATCATCTGGTGTACGAAGTCGTTGACAACAGTATCGATGAGGCGTTAGCGGGTTATTGCGATAAAATCGACGTGATCATTAATGAAGATGAAAGTATTACCGTGGTGGATAACGGCCGGGGCATTCCTGTCGATATTCATCCGGTTGAAAAAAAGCCGGCGCTCGAAGTGGTGATGACGGTTCTGCATGCCGGCGGAAAATTTGATAAAAAGGCCTATAAAGTCTCGGGTGGTTTGCACGGTGTAGGCGTGAGTGTGGTGAACGCGTTGTCTGAATGGATGATCGCCGAGGTGTACCGCGACGGAGCGCATTATCGGCAGGAATATGAGCGCGGCGTTCCAAAAGGTCCGGTGAAGAAAATCGGCCCGGCCAAAAAAACGGGGACCAAAATTTCATTCAAGCCGGACAAAGATATTTTCAAACGGGTGAAAATCAAATATGAGATTTTGCAGGAGCGCTTGCGCGAGCTGGCGTTTTTGAATAAAAATATCCGTATCCGGCTGATCGACAAACGCACCGGACAGGAAGAAGTTTTTAAATACAGTGGCGGCATCATCGAATTTGTAAAATATATCGATCAGGGCCGCACGCCGATCCATAAAAAACCCATGTATTTTGAGGGCGAACGGGAAGGCGTGCCCGTGGAAATCGCCTTGGAATATACCGATTCTTACACGGAAAATATCTACACCTATGTCAATAATATCCACACCATTGAAGGCGGTTCCCATCTGGTGGGATTTAAATCGGCCCTGACCAAGACCCTCAACAACTACGCCGTTAAGAATAAGCTCCTGAAAAACAGCAATATCACCTTTACCGGCGAAGATGTACGTGAAGGTCTGACCGCTGTCATCAGCGTGAAAGTAGCCGAGCCACAGTTTGAGGGACAAACGAAAACCAAGCTCGGCAACAGCGAAGTTCGGGGAATCGTTGAATCGATTTTTGCGGAAGGCCTTTCCAATTTCCTGGAAGAGAATCCATCGGTAGCCCGCAAAATCATTGAAAAGTGTCTGACGGCGGCACGATCCCGCGAGGCCGCGCGCAAGGCGCGGGAATTGACCCGCCGCAAAAGCGCTCTGGAAAACAGCAATTTGCCCGGCAAACTGGCCGACTGCTCCATCGAAGATCCCGAACACTGCGAGATTTATCTGGTGGAGGGCGATTCGGCCGGTGGTTCGGCCAAACAGGGCCGCGATCGCCAGTTTCAGGCCATTTTGCCGTTACGAGGCAAAATCCTCAATGTAGAAAAAGCGCGGCTGGATAAAATTCTTTCCAACGAAGAAATCCGTACCATCGTCTCAGCGCTGGGCACCGGCATTGGCAGCGACGAGTTTGATATCTCGAAACTCCGCTATGGCAAGGTCATCATCATGACCGACGCCGATGTGGACGGCGCGCACATTCGGACTTTGCTGCTGACGTTCTTTTTCCGCTACATGCGCGAGCTGATTGACCACGGCCATGTGTACATCGCCCAGCCGCCGCTGTACCGCATTTATAATGGAAAAGAAGAATACTATGCCTACGACGACGATGAGCGGGATGAAATTCTACAAAAACTCGAAAAGAAAAACATCACCGTCCAGCGTTATAAGGGACTCGGTGAAATGAACCCGGATCAGCTCTGGAAAACCACCATGGATCCGGAGCACCGCACGCTGCGGCAGGTCACCGTGGAAGAGGCGTTCGAAGCCGACCACATTTTTTCCATGCTCATGGGCGATAAGGTGGAGCCGCGGCGCAAGTTCATCGAAGAAAACGCCAAATATGCGACCAATATCGATGTTTGATGAATTAAGGATTGGATGACAGCCTATGGATATTCAGAGAAGCAAAATTATCCCGGTCTTCATCGAAGAGGAGATGAAGGAGTCGTACATCAACTACTCCATGTCGGTGATCGTGGCGCGTGCGCTGCCGGATGTGCGCGACGGCCTCAAGCCGGTACACCGCCGCGTGCTTTACGGCATGCTGGACCTGGGGCTGAGACCGGGAAGTGCTTACAAAAAATCGGCGCGTATTGTCGGAGAAGTTTTAGGTAAATATCACCCGCATGGCGACGCCGCGGTGTATGATGCCATGGTGCGCATGGTACAGGATTTTTCCTTGCGCTATCCGCTGGTGGACGGCCAGGGGAACTTCGGCTCGGTGGACGGCGATCCCCCGGCGGCCATGCGATACACCGAAGCGCGGCTGGCGAAAATCGCCGAAGAAGTGTTGCGCGACATCGATAAAAATACCGTTGATTTCGTTCCCAATTTCGATGAATCGCTGAAAGAACCCACGGTGCTGCCGTCGGTGTTGCCCACGCTGATGGTGAACGGCGCATCGGGCATTGCCGTGGGAATGGCCACCAACATTCCGCCGCACAATTTATCTGAGGTGGTTGATGCCTGTGTGGCGCTGATCGACAATCCGAAAGCGTCGATCGATGATTTGATGAAACACATCCACGGTCCGGATTTTCCCACCGGCGCGATCATTTACGGCAAGGAGGGCATCGAATCGGCCTATCGCACCGGCCGGGGCAGTATTATCGTGCGGGCGCGTGCCAGCGTCGAGCAGGTGCGCGGCGGCAAGGAACGCATCGTAATCTCGGAGATTCCCTATCAGGTCAATAAAAAGACGCTGATCGAAAAAATCGCCGAACTGGTGCGCAATAAAAAGATCGAGGGCATCACCGATGTGCGCGATGAATCGGATCGCGACGGCATTCGTGTGGTGATCGAGCTGCGGCGCGAAACCCCACCCGAGGTGATTTTAAACAATCTGTACAAGCATACACAGCTTCAGATCACCTTTGGCGTGATCATGCTGGCGCTGGTGGACGGCCGGCCGCAGATTCTGAACCTCAAGCAGATGCTGCAGCATTTCATCGATTTCCGCCATGAAATCGTCGTCCGCCGCACGCAGTTCGAGCTCGACAAAGCCGAAAAGCGCGCGCACATCCTCGAAGGTCTCAAAATTGCGCTGGATAACATCGATGAAATCATCGCGCTGATCAAAAAGTCGCGCAGTCCGGAAACGGCACGCAATGCATTGATGCGAAATTTCGGCCTGAGTGAAATTCAGGCGCAGGCCATTCTGGATATGCGTTTGCAGCGGTTGACCGGCCTCGAGCGCAAGAAGATCGAGCAGGAATACAAAGAGCTCATCAAGCTGATCGCGAAACTAAAAGCCATCCTCGAAAGCAAGCGGCTGCGGATGCAGATCATCAAGGAAGAGCTGCTGGAGCTGAAAGAAAAGTACGGTGATGACCGCCGGACCGAAATTATCGGCGAAGTGGAAGAGTTCACCATCGAGGATATGATCGCCGAAGAGGACATGGTGATCACCATTTCGCATAAGGGATTCATCAAGCGGTTCCCGATTTCCGGTTATCGCCGGCAGGGCCGCGGCGGCAGAGGATCGACCGGTTCGTCCACGCGTGACGAAGATTTTATCGAGCATCTGTTTGTGGCCAGCACGCATCATTATATATTATTTTTCACCAACCGGGGCCGCTGTTACTGGCTGAAAGTGCACGAAATTCCGCAGGCCGGAAAAGCAGCACGCGGTAGAGCCATTGTGAATCTGCTCAAACTGCAGCCGGGTGAAAAAATCGCCGCGTTTGTCAATGTGCGCGAATTCGATGAAAAACAGTATGTGGTGATGGCCACGCGTAACGGATTGGTGAAAAAGACGTCGCTGGCCGCCTTCAGCCATCCCCGCAAGGGCGGCATCAATGCCATCAGCATCCGTGACAACGACACGCTGATTGCCGCGGACCTTACCGATGGCACGCACGATATCATGCTGGCCACCCGGGATGGCAAAGCGATCCGTTTCAATGAAAGCGAAGTCCGCGAAATGGGACGTACCGCCTCGGGGGTGCGCGGTATTTCGCTGTCCGAAGGCGATTATGTCATCGGCATGGTCGTGATCAAGCGAAACGGAACGATTCTTGTGGTGACTGAGAACGGCTACGGCAAGCGCAGCAATGTGGCCGATTATCCGGTGAAACACCGCGCCGGCAAGGGCATCATCACGTTGAAAACAACCCCGAAAGTGGGCAAATTGGTTTCCATCAAGGAAGTCGTCGATGATGACGATTTCATGATTATCACTCAGAAAGGGGTGGTGATTCGGCAGAAGGCCAAAGATATCAGCATCATCGGGAGAAACACGCAGGGAGTCCGGCTGATCAAACTGGATCAGGGCGATCAAATTGCGGACGTGGCTCGTGTTTTCAGCAATGGGGATGAAGAAGACTAATTTTCCTCTGCATCCGCAAATCTCCCTTTTGTTGATAATACTTAACGGCTGTACCGCCCTACCGATTGTATTCTAAACGGATTGAGATTGACGGGGCTGTTTCGATGCCAATAAGGGCCTCTGAAATAGCCCCCTCTTTTGTCCAACACCAATTGACAAATGCAACTCAGGACCCACAACACGTGCAAAGAACCATGAAAACGCTTGACTATTCAGAGAATCTTTTCCAGGCGGTTCGAATTCGTCTCGAACAAATTCAGCCTCTGACTTACCAAAATTGCGTTTCTGCAGAGCTGCCTCCGTTTCTGTTGCACGCGCTTAAGCCCAAAATCGAACAGCTTTTTGATCGGGAGAAACCGCTCCTGGTGAAACGTCCCGAACGGTTTGACTTTCAGGATCCAGGATTAAAAGCCGAGCTCGCAAAACTGAAAACCGTTTTGTTGGCACACTACCGGCTGAAGCCGGAAGAGGTGCAATCCTGGCTGAAAGGCCCGATTTATTTTACCGCGGAGCTGTTTATCTCCCCTTTTGCGACGCTGCCGCGGCTGGCTGTGAAAGACAATCAGGTCAATTTGAAAGCGCTCCGGGATTACTTGCACCAATTTCCTTTTGATTTTCCGCTGAAACAGGCCTTGTCCGAAGGGATGCCAAACGCGGCATCCAATATCATCGGCCGTGAGCATTTTCAGCAGATTTTGCAGGATGTACGATATCAGCTTTATCATGAAAATATGTTGTCGGTGTTTTTGCAAGATTTGCATGCATTGAAGGCGCTGTACCAGTGGTTGACCGGCGGAGAAATCGATGTTTTTTCCCGTGGCGTGATTTTGCGGATGTTTGAAGATCGCGGGATAACGGATATTCTTCAGGTTTTGCGAAATGAACCGGCTACCGTTTGGTCAATTCAGGACATTCAAAATTTTGTCGAACGGTTTCATCTGGTCGGCGATCTGGAAACCAACGAAGACACACGCGAATCCCTGTATGTCGAAGAGAATGTCGGCGATCTGGTGCTGGATGAAGTGGTCCAATCGAGCAACGGTCAGCATGAGGTGGTGTGGGAACGGAGTGGCGATATTGCATTGATCCATGATGAGATTACGGAGAACGAGAACGATGAAGGATTGCCGGAGAAGGAGCAGACGATGAACGAAAACGCATCTCAACCGCAGACATTCCAACCAACCCCGGAAACTCAGTCCCATGATGCAGAGTCAACACCGGAGGCCATGAACAAAGAGGCAATCAACACGGATGAGGGCGAAGCTTCCGATGCCGTAGAGACCCCGCCGGAAGCTGCCGCAGAACAGGAAGAAAACACCGATGAGTTCGAGCAAGAAATTGTGCGGGGCTTTCGCACGCAACGCCGGGTGGTGGTCAGCAGTGAAAATCCGGTGATTGATCGCGAAAAACTGGAGGAACAGCCTCCCGGGCCGTATCCTTCGCTTTACACGTTTATGGATCAAAAAACCCGGAAGGTGTTCATCAAAAAACTGTTTGGCAATGATGAACAGGCCTTTGAGGCGTTCGTTGAAAAGGTGGATCAGGCGGAAAGCTGGAAAGAAGCAAAAGCCATATTTGACGCCGAATTGTCCCGCCGAAATATCAGTGTGTACAGCAAAAATGCGATTAAGCTGAGCGATTTTCTCTTTAGCCGCTATTTTTCGAGAAACCGTTACTGAAGCATCAATCCGGAATCCCAAAAGCCCGTTCTGCAGGAATCTGCGGAATGGGCTTTTTCATTTCGGGAACGCTCTAAAATTTATATCCAAGCGTGACATAGAAGCGCTCCTGACCGGTATCCATGCGGCCGTAGGCTACTTCAAAAGCGCCCAACGGCGTTTCGAACGCAACGAAGCCTCCGATGGCCTTCCGGATATTGTGATAATTGATAGCTTCCGGATTCAACCAGAAGCCGCCTGCATCGTAACGCAGGCCAAAGTGCATGGTCAGATACGATTTGGCCGGCAGGGAATATCGATATCCACCGTTGAATATCCAAAAGCTGCGTCCACTCCATTCCTGATCCCGCAGGCCGAAAAAATAATCCGATCCGCCGATGCGAAAGAACAGCGGAAAAGGGGTGGTCAGATCAGCGGTTCCCAGCATAAAGCGGCCGCGAAACGTGTGACGCCGCTGCAAGGTTAAAAACGTTTCCGCGGATATGAACATCCGGTTAAACGAATAATCGCTTTTGAGTTGTTTACTGGCAAAATCATAATAAAAATGAATATATCGGCCGCGCTTCGGGAATGGGATTTTATCGCGGGTATCCACAATCGAACGGAAAACCAGACGGTTGAGCAGGTAGGATCGAACCGGGTAGCCGCCGCCACGCACCCGCCGGATATCGTACCGGTCCAAATGCAATTCGAGGCTGACCACGCCCAGTTTCCGCATAAGCTGGCCGAGACTCAGCGTGGCTCCGATTTGCGACTCCGTATATTCTCCCACCGGCAGGCGGATGCCCTGCTGGTACTGCAAATTTTGTCTCCAAATCCAATAGTTCTGGACATTCAGCGTTAAGTACGTTTTGAAAATCCGTTCCATGGAGAAACGGGACTGTATAAACCGGTCACGTTCACCGATTTCGGTTTGCAGTGAAAGCTGCGCTCCCAGTCCCAGCAGATTTTCTTCCGTGAGCTCGAGGTAAGTGCGCGATTTGCGTTCGGAATCCGAGCGGAATGAAAGGCCGAGGACGTGGTATTTATGCTCCTGCAGCTTGATGATAACCTGCACGTGGTTGGTCTGCCGGCGGATGGACATCCCGACTCTTTGAAAAAGCCCGGTCGAATAAATATTATTGATCCCACGCCGGGCTTTATGAAAGTTAAAAATATCACCGGGTTTGAGTGTGAATTCCCGCAGCACCACATGATCCCGCGTCCGTTCGTTGCCCTCAATCTGAATCGTCTGAATCCGGCCTTCGTCGATATACACGGTTCCGGTGCCGTTTTGAGGATCATACTCCAGTTTCGTGATGCTGGCCAGCGAATAGCCCTCCTGACGGTACTTTTTCAACACACGTTCCATATAGTGGCGAGTTCTGTGAGGATTGAGCGGACGCTGCAAAAGCGGTTGTACGATGGCTTTCAATGTGTCCTCAGCAATAACATGGCGCCCCACAAAGCGGATGGCTTTGAGAACCGGCGCTTCTTTCGCCACGATCCGCAGCAAAGCGCCTTCCGGCCGGTCGATTAATTCCGCGAAAACATCGGTGTAGATTCCCTGTCGATACAGGGCTTCGAGCTGATGCAAAATATCGGCGTAAGAAAGCTGCAGGCGGTCGTTATGGCCGTTGTTGAGAGAGTGAAACGATACATGGAGGCGGGCCGGCACGGTCTCCACCCGGCTGATGAAAATCTGGCTTTGATCCAACTCGCGATATTTCACGGCTTCAAAGCGGCGGATCTCGTCTTGAATCCGGGGCAACTGTCGGAGCGCCTCCCGCCGTCCCAGAGCGATGAGCCCGTCGATGTCGCTAAAATCGATATTGGTACGGTCGGGGTCGTTCACCCGGATCAAAACATCGGCTTTTTCGCGGCTGAGCTGGCTGCGATCGCGCTGCATGATGCTGGTCACCTGGTCGGCGATCTCCCAGGGGGCATTCAACTGGCCGGGTTTGCGCAAATTGGAACTGGCATCCACGGCGATCACCATATCCACGCCCAGCCGGCGCACTTCATCCACCGGTATATTATCCAAAAGGCCGCCGTCAACCAGAAGTTTGCCATTGAGCGGAACCGGGGTGAACAACAGCGGAAAGGACAGACTGGCCCGCATCGCTTCGGCCAAATCGCCTTCGGCCAGGACCACTTTTTCACCGGAATACAAGTCTGTGCTGATGGCGCGAAACGGGATGCGGAACCGGTCAAATGAAATACTGGATGCATAAAGTGAATTCATCGCCAGTTCTGATAAAATCGTTTGCAGTCGCTGACCCGGAGTGAGCGCCGGCGGGATGTACGGCTTTAAACCATCCAATCGAATCTGGAAAAGCAGACGATCCTGCTCTTGCTTTTTGCCGATAAACAGGTTGCGTCGGGAGGGTTTGTCTCGCAAAATTTGTTGCCATTGAATGCTTTTGATGATCGCTGCCAGCTCTTCAGGGGAATAGCCGGCTGCATATAAACCGCCGATAATGCTGCCCATGCTGGTTCCCACAATGGCGTCAATCGGGATGTTGTTTTCTTCCAGCACCTGGAGCACCCCGATTTGACTGATGCCGCGCGCACCGCCGCCGCTCAGTGCCACACCAATGCGCAGGCGGTACAGTTCCTTTTGCGGAAGAAAAGACAGAAGCGTATCCTGCCCGGGCAAAAAGCGGGGACGCAAAATGATTACAGAATCACTTTGAACCTGAAACGTTCGCCGGGCCCCACCATCCTGCGACCAACCCGGATTCGCTGTCAGGAAGATAAGCAGCCAGAGATATCCTGTGATCTGAAACAGACGAAAATGGGAGTTGACGTTTGCCAAAACGCCGCGAAACATGGAAGCCACAACCGTTGAGGAATTTGTTGAAATGATCCTATCGTGCTGATTCCGATGGTGGATATGCCGAAGAACCATCTCCGCAATGCGTATCGTTTGACGACCCATCCCGCCGAGAATCAGACTGCGCCGGGCACGGCTTCTGCGATGAACTGGTTTTGAATTCAGGGGAGTCGTTCGATTCAGAAGTATCATTATCCGTGAAATGGCATAAAAGGTATTTGATGAAAAAACAATTGACTATGAGGAATCAGGTCTGCCGGAAAAGCCGTTGACATTCAACCGGCTTTTTTGTATTATTTCGCTGATCAAGTCCGGGACATTCGATTTGCCCTTTGAAACCCGTTTTATCTGCGATGGGTTCCCCGGGACGCAGTCACTCACAGAAATTAAGCAATTTTTTACAAAGTGAAAACAAAGAATTTTGCAATCAGCCTGACCGCCCTGTTTACCGCTCTCACCGTGATTGGAGCCTTCATTCGCATTCCTTTGCCGATCGTGCCGATTACGCTGCAAACGCTCATGGTTTGGTTATCAGGATATTTTTTGGGATATTTTTACGGCGCTCTCAGTCAGATTTTGTATTTGATTATCGGGCTCATCGGCTTTCCGGTGTTTGCCCAGGGCGGCGGACCAGCTTATATTTTGCAACCGACGTTCGGTTATTTGCTGGGATTTCCGCTGTCCGCTGCGATCATCGGCTGGATGATCCATGGATCCAATCGCATCATGACATTTTCTGATGTGATTGCCCATCTAAAGCGCGCGAGCGCCGTGCGCATTTTATCCGCTGGCATCCTGGGAATGCTGGCTGTTTTTGTGCCGGGAGTCACCTATTTGTATATGGCAGGCAATTATTTTGCCGGTCTCGATCTGTCATGGGGAAAGGCGCTGTGGACCGGCATGCTGGTGTTCTTGCCGGGAGACATCTTAAAGTTGCTCAGTATTTTGGCCTTCATCCGCATGATGACCCGGCGGTTTGAAGGGATTCAATAACGGGAATTTGGGGTCGCATTCGCAGAACGAGGTGTTCAAACGTGCATATTGTGGGTATTGATGGCGGCGGCACCAAAACCGTCGCCTGTTTGATCACTGACACCGGCGACGTGCTCGCCCGCGCAGTGGGTGAAAGCACCAATTACCGGAAAGATCAGGAATCGCAGCTTCTTTCGCGGATTTTGCAACTGGTGCAAACCCTGATGGCGCAGGCGGGAATTTATCAGCCCCGGCCTGATGCGCTTTCGGTTTGTTTGTCCGGTCTGGGGCAGGAAAGCAGCAAACAGCGTGTGCGTATGCTGCTGGGCGATGCGTTCCTGAGCAATTGGCTGGTGGTGGACAGCGACGCCCGGGCCGCCCTGCAGGGCGCGTTCGCCGGCGAGCCCGGGATCATTCTGGTGGCCGGCACCGGCTCCATTGCCTTTGCCAGGTCAGCGCGCGGCGAATTTATGCGCTGCGGCGGTTGGGGCTATTTGCTCGGCGACGAAGGCAGCGGTTTCGACATCGGCCGCAATGGCGTGGCGGCGGCGCTGAAAGCCCTGGACGGCCGCGGCAAGCCGACCCGGCTCAAAGAAAAATTCGAGTCCGTTTTTGAAGTCCAGCAAATTGATCATGCGGTGCCGAAAATCTATGCCGAATGGGCACAACGCGGAGCCATGGCGAAATTGGCGCCCGTTGTCTTTGAAGCCGCAGAAGAGGGAGACGCCGTCGCCCAGGATATCCTGCAGAGGGCGGCCGAAGCCCTGGCGGAACTGGTTGCCGCTCTGTATCGCCGTATGCAACCGGACGGCGAGACGAAGCTGGCGCTCATGGGAAATATTTTCAAGCAGCGTAAAGTGCTGTTGCCCGTTATGCAGGCGTATTGGCGCAACCAGGGAATAAACGTGTCGGTGGTCGAACCGCGCTATCCTGCGGAAATCGGTGCGGCGTTGCTGGCGCTGCAAACCATGGGCGTGCCTTTGGATGATAAATTGCTGACCAGGCTGGATAAAACCCTGAAAAAAGTTCCGATCAAAGAGTGAGCCATGCGGCTCTCAGCCGAAGACCTCTGGCAGGGTAAAACCGAATTGACCGCGATCGGTCTCATGTCCGGGACCTCTCTCGATGGCCTGGACGTCGCGTTCGTCCGTTTTTTCCGCCGGACCGACCGCCTGCCGGACGTGCTGGCGTTTCATACCGTTGCGTTTCCGCCCCCCTTGCATGAGGCGATACAAACCTGTGTGCAAATCGGAAAAGGGGATATCGAGCTTCTGGCGCGGTTACACTGGGCGTTCGGCCGTTTCAGTGTAAACGCCATTCGAAAAACGGCCGACCGCTTCGGCATAAATTTACGCGATGTGGCGTTTATTGCGTCGCACGGCCTGACCGTCCGCCACTTTCCCGATGCCCCGGCAATCGGATCCTGGCCGGCGCATGGTACGTTGCAGATCGGGGAGCCGGCTGTGATTGCCAGAGAAACCGGCTGTGTCACGGTCTCTGATTTTCGGGCAGCCGATGTTGCCGCAAACGGTCAGGGAGCGCCGCTGTTGCCGTTTTTCGATTATGCCTTTTTCCGCGATGCCCGGGAAGCGCAATGTTTATTGAACATCGGCGGCATCACCAATTTGACGTTCATTCCGGCGGACGCCGCCCCGCAGGATGTGGTGGCCACGGATTGCGGCCCCGGAAACATGCTGCTCAATGCGCTGACCCGCCGTTGGTTTGGCGAGCCGTTCGATAACCGCGGCGAGCGGGCCTCAAAAGGAACCATCCACCCGGCTCTGCTGGAATGGATGATGTCTCATCCGTTTCTGAGAAAGACACCCCCAAAATCCACCGGCCGCGAAGATTTCGGAGAAGGGTTCATCAAAGCGTTGTTGCAGCAGGCAAATCGCATGCGTCTAAATCCAGTTGATATTCTGGCTACAGCCACATATTTTTGCGCACAGGCGATCGCCGATACGCTATCGGATTTGGGGCGGCATCGGATGACAATTTGGGTCAGCGGCGGCGGGCGCAAAAACCGGACCCTGCTGAATCACTTGCAGAACCTTTTGCCTGAATCGGATATTCGCGATTTTGATGATACCGGTCTTTCTGCGGACGCCAAAGAAGCGGTGGGATTTGCTTATCTCGGCCTCTGTTTGCTCGAAGGTGAGCGGTTATGGCTTCCGAACGCCACTGGAGCCAAAACATCCGCCCTGCTGGGCAAAGTGAGTTTGCCATGATCCGCTCATTCGCGGCTGACCGCAATGACGAAACAGGGGAAATGGGCCGTCCAAAAACAGCGGAATTGCCGCAAACTCGTCATGCCTGCGGACGCGGGAATGACGTTGAATGGAAGCTTTTGGATGGCCCCAAAACACCGGCAATCATAGGAAGGAGTGTACAATGAATCCCAGATTGTGCATTTACGAGGACGATCAATATCAAAATTTATATCCACTTTCATTGACCCGGCCGGTTTTTGAATTGCGATGCGGTATTTTCACCCTGCTGGAAAAAATCGTGCGCCACTTTCCCGGCTATCCGGTCAGTTATGTCGTACGCCGGGATCTGCAAAAACTGATGAAGGAGCGGCATCCGGAAACGCCGGTGAATCAGCTTCGGGCTGAAGATACGTTTTTTATCAACGGACGGTTTATCATCCACACGGAAATTCCGCGCGATTTGTCCAGCAGCCGGGTGTTTGAATATGACGGCAGAATCGTGGGAGCGTTTGTTCTGGCGAAGGATGTAGAGAAAATCCGGCTGAGTGATGACGGTACACTGGTGGAAGACAGCCTGATGGATTTCGCACCACTGAAAGTGAACGGAACCCTCGTTCATTATCCCTGGAATCTTGTGCATTTGAACGCGGATCAAATTCAGCAGGATTTTACTCTGCTCGGCAGCGGCGGTCACATTCTGGGCAAAGTCTATCCCAACGTGACCCTGCTGGATCAGGCCAACATCTACCTGGCGCCCGGAGCGGCGCTTTACCCCGGCGTGGTGGTGGATGGCGAAGCCGGACCTGTTTATATCAGCGAAGGCGCCACGGTGATGGCCAACGCCGTGATCGAAGGCCCGGTGTACATCGGTCGCAATACGCGCATCAAAATCGGCGCCAAAATTTACGGTGGCACCAGCCTCGGCGATGTGTGCAAAGTCGGCGGTGAAGTGGAAGGATCAATCATCCACGGCTACAGTAACAAACAGCACGAAGGTTTTCTGGGGCATGCTTATCTTGGTGAATGGGTCAATCTTGGAGCGGACACCAACAACAGCGATTTGAAAAACAATTACGGTTCGGTCAAAGTCATGCTGGGCGGAAAACCGGTGGATACAGGCTCGATGTTTGTCGGGCTGTTCATGGGCGATCATTCCAAGAGCGGCATCAACACCATGTTCAACACCGGATCGGTGGTGGGGGTCATGTGCAACGTGTTCGGCGCGGGCTACACGCCAAAGTTCATCCGATCGTTCACCTGGGGCGGCATCGAAACGGCGGAGCGCTACGACTTCAACAAAGCCATCAATACAGCAAAGCGGGTGATGCAGCGGCGAGACAAAACCCTGTCCGAAACCGAAATTGAATTGTACCAATCCATATTCGATCGGTCTCAACATGAACCCATTTAATGTGTGAGGTGCTGGATCATGTTAGTGATTATCAAAGAGAACTACGATGAGATGAGCAAGGAAGCGGCAAAACAGGTTGCCGCATTGGTGCGCAAAAAACCGGACTGTGTGATCGGATTCGCCACGGGCAGCACTCCGCTCGGCCTGTACAAAGAGCTGATCCGCATGCACAAAGAAGAAGGGCTGGATTTTTCCAAAATCACCACGTTTAATCTGGATGAATATGTCGGCCTGCCGCCGGAGCACCCGCAGAGCTACCATTACTTCATGTGGGAGAATCTGTTTAACCACATCAACGTCAATCCATCCAATGTGTACATTCCCATGGGGATGGCCGATGATATTGATGCATTTTGCGAATGGTACGAAAATAAAATCAAAGAAGTGGGCGGCATCGATTTGCAGATTCTCGGCATCGGCGCCAACGGGCATATCGCGTTCAACGAGCCCGGATCGTCGCTGGGATCGCGCACGCGCATCAAAACCCTGACCGAAAAGACCCGGCAGGACAACGCGCGCTTTTTCAGCAGTATGGAGGAAGTGCCCAAATACGCCATCACCATGGGCGTGGGGACCATCATGGAAGCGCGACGGCTCCTGCTTTTGGCCAGCGGCACCTCCAAGGCCGAAGCCATCCGCGCCACGGTGGAAGGGCCGATCATGGCTAAATATCCGGCGACGATCGTTCAGTTGCACCGCTATGCGACGGTGATCATCGACAAAGACGCTGCCTCGAAACTGGAAGCCGATTACAGCTAACCATTGAGGGAAACGGCATCGCATGAAAATCACACTTCTCGGAACCGGAGCCTCGGAAGGAGTCCCTGCATTTCGCTGTCAGTGCAGAACCTGCAAGGAAGCCAGAGAAAAAGGAGGCAGGCACGTGCGGCAAAACGCCGCGGCGCTGATCGAAGGGCGCGGCGGTGAAAAGGTGCTGCTCGACCTGCCCCTGTCCATCAAAATGATGCTCAATCACCGCGGCATCTCAGACGATCACCTCGATGCCATTTTCATTACCCACTCGGATTTTGACCATATCGGCGGGCTGTTCAACCTCCAGCAGAACACCAACGCCAACGGCTTTCAAGGCAAAGACGAAATCCCGGTGTACATGCCGGCCGATGTGGTGGAGCTGTTCGAAAAGAGCCTGGACTTGACAGAGTTTGAATATGAAGGGCGGTTGTTCAAAAAGCAATACATGTTCCGGATCGAAACCATGCGGCCCTATGAGACCATCCGCGTGGGAGAACTGACGGTGCAATCTTTGGAAAGCAACCATTTGCGTGTGGATTCACCGGAGCCGCGCGACTGCTTCGGCTATCTGGTTACCGAAGATGACCGCCGGCTGGCCTATTTCCCGGATGCCTTCGTGGACATGCCGCAGCGCACCTTCGATATTCTGGCCGAATCGCGGCTCGATTTCCTGTTCATCGATTGCACGTTTGAGACCAGCGAGCGCTTTGCCACCTGCAACCATCTCGACATCTCACAGCTTATCGACATCAGCAAGCGCATTCGGCCGGAGCGCATCTTTGCCACCCACATCAGCCACCGCAACTTCGGCTATGACGACCTGCGCCGCCATCTGCAGCCGCACGGCATCGAAGTGGCTTACGACGGCCTTGAATTGGAGCTGTGATGGTGCCGGAATGCCCCCGCCGGTTTTCATGCCATGGCGGGGGAATCCTTCTTTTTCTGGCGTCGCACAGAAACAAAACAGGGGAGACCCATGGGCGCGGTTGACTGGGCCATCATTTTCGTGTACATTGCCGTATTGATCGGCCTGAGCTGGCGATGGGGCCGCGGACAGGCCAATCCCACGGATTACTACGTCGGCGGGCGGCAACTGCCCTGGCTGGCGGTGGCCATCTCCACCATGGCCACGCAGACGTCGGCCATCAGCTTCATTTCCATCCCCGCTTACGTCGCGCTGAAACCCGGCGGCGGCCTCACCTGGCTGCAGTACGAATTCGGCGTGCCTCTGGCCATGATCCTCGTCATTGCCGTGCTGATCCCGTTTTTCCGCCGCCTCAAGCTGGTGACCGTGTATGAATATCTCGAGCTGCGCTTCGGTCCGCCGGTGCGCACCCTGCTCAGCGCCGTATTTCTGCTGAGCCGCGGCCTGAGTACGGGCGTGGCGGTGTACGCCGCCGCGCTGGTGCTTTCCGTCTGCCTGGACAAACCCATCGGCTTCACCATTTTGCTCATGGGCGTC
>WFVT01000324.1 GCA_015491485.1 Candidatus Zhuqueibacterota bacterium | reverse complement strand
GTATGTGACGCCTGCGATGATGAATTTGGAACGGAAGTACAATTATGTATTAACCTTTTCAAAAAAGGGATATTCCACGGCCAAGTTTAATATCCACAAAAAATTAGATGTGACCATGCTGCTTTTGGACGTGTTGTTTACCGGCGTATTGGGCGTCATTGTTGATGCGGCCACCGGTGCCTGGTACGACCTCACGCCCGAATTTGTCACCGTTACTTTGGAACGGCTTAATGCTGCAAATGGCCCGGATGAAATCAAAGTTTACGTCAGAATGGAAGGGGATTCATTAATTATCGAATCCGATGAACCCGGCGTTAATGTATCGATTGACAAACAAAACTAAACCGATTTTGCTGTATCTTGCTTTTAACTTAGCCTTGAAACATTGCCGCCAAGCTCAATTTTTTGTGGACATCAAACCACAAACGACGAACATCCGACAAAGGGTGATGCCCTGTTTGCCTTCCGGGCACGCCCTTTTTTATTTTGAGTCCATTTTTTGAGATTTCCGCATCCGCAACCAACAGACCTTTTCCGGTCATTTCCCCGCCGCCATATTTCTACCTGCTCATAAAACGCCCTGGCTTTCAGATTCATTTCAGAGCGTTGAAACGTTGGCCGTGCAATGATATGGGCTGCATTCTCCTAATGAATTGATCAGCATGATGCGCAAACCGGCTATTTTTGCATCCCGTGTCTGGACAGACGGATTTGCCGCAGGAAAAACGCCACGCCGTCTTCCGGCCCATTTCGGCCCATCCATTTTTTCGGTGTTCGAAGTATCCCCAAGTGAGCTTTCCGGTCATCATCCCGTTTGAAGCGTTTCATCGCGCTTTCACTTGTCCGCTTTTGTCCGGCAAAGGATAAGCGTGGGAGCAGCAATGGTTATTGGCATCGTTCAGTATGGCCGGGTTTTTACAGCCCCCTGCGTTAGACTGAGGTGAGCTGAAAATCGGACATGAGCATGAATTTCGATACGACCAGTGAATCAGCCAAAAATAAAAAAGGGCCCCTTATGCAGGGCCCCTTCTAAGCCGGTCAAATTTGGTTAATCGTTATTGTCCAAGGGCAAAAGACCCACCAACTGAGATCACAAGCTGGTTCCAATCGCTGACCAAACGATATTTAATTTCTGCGATGATATCCATTTTTTCATTCAACATGTAAACTACCCCGGCGCCGGCGTCGATACCGATTTTGGTTTCCGTATTCGAGGCTGACCCCAGGAACCCAAGGTCCACTTCTGCGCTAAGAAAATGCAGCCCGGCACCGGCCAAAGCGTACGGCTGCAACTGTCCATCCGAGGTACCAAACATGTATTTGACAACGCCCATAATTGCGAGATCACGAAAGGACGCGCCAAGGCCTGCTTCTTTGGCCGATTTCGACCAAAAGTCCAACATTGCCTCCAAACTCATGTTTTCGCCGATTTGCCCCAAATTGGCAAACGCGCCGAATCCTAAAGTCGCTTCCACGTCTTCAGGATTGACATAAAACAGGCGAGCCCCCGCACCGTACAGCCCGATGCCACCTTGAGCATGGGCTTCATTAGCCATGACTCCCATGAGAAGGAACACGGCCACACATATTTTCGCAAAAGATTTCATTATAAATAACCTCCCTGCTGATTGAGAACTCAGGATACAACACCGCTTGTGTTGGTCCCCTACGAATTATTGATGGTTTTTGCTTTAGACCGGCTTATTTCGAGGTTAAAACGGCATTCATACTTCCTGAGCGAAAGCCTTCCAAATCAAGGGTCACATAGGTATAGCCGAGAGATTTAAAGTAGGCAATCAATTCCGGAAGAATATCCCCTTCGATAAGCATTTTCATTTTAGAGGGTTCGACTTCGATTCGGGCCGTATGGTCGAAATGACGAACGCGGCATTCCTGAAAGCCTTTCTCACGCAAATACGTTTCGGCTTTTTCAACTCGCCTGAGAGCCTCGATATCAATCGGCTGGCCGTATGGAAACCGGGAGGAAAGACATGGCATCGAGGGCTTGTCCCAGTTTGGCAATCCTAATTCGCGGGCGGCAGCCCGGACATCCGATTTGCGGAATCCGGCTTCACGCAGGGGCGAACGTACCTGAAATTCCTGATTGGCTCGCAGCCCCGGGCGAAAATCCCCGACATCGTCCGCATTGGTTCCATCCACGACCCACCGGTACCCCTCTTGCTTCGCAATACCTCGCAATTTACCAAACAATTCGGCTTTGCAAAAATAACAGCGATCAGCAGGGTTGGAGCGGAACTTCAGGTTATCGGTTTCTTCTGTGCGGATGACACGACAACGTATGCCAATGCGCTCCGCCAACCGTAACGCTTCATGCTTTTCCTTTTCGGGGAGGGTCGCCGACTCGCCGATCACGGCAAGAGCCCGGTCGCCGAGTTCTTCCGCAGCGATCCGCGCCACCAGTGAGCTATCCACTCCCCCGGACAGTGCCACAACGGCACTTTCGAGCTGGCGGATAATTTGACGCAGCTCGGTAAGTTTCCCCTGCAAAGATCGGTTTTCTACCGAAGCGGTATGAGCCTCATGAAGCAAAGCGATCATGACCTCCTGTCGGTCGTCGTGTACAGCAAAAAGGTCTGTTGATTTTTGCAAAACGGATTACTGCTATATAAACAAATTTGCATTAAAACACAAGGCGAATTTTAAACGGAAAGCCAACTCGCCTCATTCACCGCCGGCATATTGCTTGCCGTCATAGGGCAGCTTCACGATTCTCGGCCCCTGAATCCGCAAAATATGAATAAACTGGTTCACCCGGCTTTGCGGATCAAATCGAATTTCTCCTTTACGTCCGATGAAAGGCTCGCTTTGCAAAAGACGCCGGCGCATGTCCTGGCGGGAAATCTTATCGGCGCCCAGAAGAGAAAACACAAAACGTCCCAGATCAAATCCCAGCAATTCCCAACGTTCCGGCGTGCTTCCGGTGGCTTTGCGAAAACGGTCACGGAAGTTTTTGTATTCGAAACTTTCCGGATCAAAGTAATAGCTGCTCACAAAGGTCGCCCCATCCACATAGCGAAGCAGCGTTTTCTTTTTATCCAATTCGGTGAGATACCAGTATTCGCCCCCAAGAATTTTAGCATTGATGTTGAAATATTTCAATTGCCGTGCCACATAGGCGATATCTTCCTGGTAGATCGGCAGGAAAACAGCATCTATATTGGTCACCGGATAGGCTGCGCTCTGTTCAACAATGGTTTCGTCTTTGTGCGTTTCCGCCTTCACCCGTTCCAGAAAATCGTTCCACAGCGAATCTTTGTCCAGGGCGTTAAAGTTAGGCAACTGCGGTCGGATGGTATCCAGAAACACCCGGCGGAAGGCGATTTCCCGGATTTCTTTGAACTGTCTGCCCAGGTTCTCCGGAACTCCGTAATACCAGCGCTGCGTGATGATTTCTCCTCCCAGGCGGTCGATCTCCTCGCTGAAGGCATCTACCATCTGACTGCCATATTCATCGTGTGGGGCAATGGTGACAAAGGTCCGCAAACTGTCCACGAAAAATGCGTACCGGGCAATTGCCCGGGCCTGGATATCGAGATCGGGGCTGGTTTGGAAAATGTGTTCGCCGATATCCGCGATGCCGATGTCTGTGGCGCTGGTTGTGAGAAGCGGCACCCGGTATGCCTCGGCCATTCCGGCAATGCCGGCCGTAATGAGATTCTCGAGTTCCCCGATCAGACACACTACATTCGGATCACTGACCAGTTCCTGTACCGCTTTGACCGTCAAAATCATATTGCTGCCGGAATCGCGGATGACGGTTTCAACGTTGATATTTTCGCCGTTTTGCCGCCGGATTTCCTGCTCAGCGAATTTGATGCCGGCGGCAATGCGCCGTCCTTCTTCCGCGAAAGCCCCCGTAAGCGGCAACACCACACCAATGCGGTTGGTCTTCAAAATACGCTGCACCCGGTCTTTTAAGAAGCTGCGCAGCTCATCCACAAATTTGCCTTCTTTATGGATATTCAGAAAATTTTCCGTTAGCGATTGCGCTTTTTGCGGATCATTTGCTCTCAGGTACTGTTCCGCTTCCGCCAGGACGATCAACGCCTGCCCATCGCTGCCCACGGGCTCGGTTTTGAGCTGCTGCAATTGCTCAAGCGTCAAATAGTCCGTCAGCAGGATACGTGCCAACTTCACCACTTTTTCGGATAGCGCCGGCGACCGGGCATAGCGCTGGGCCAGGAGAAACTGCTTTGCCGCCTGATAAACATCGCCGGTTTGAAAATGCACCAATCCCATCAACATGTGGGCGTCCGCCAGGTATCGGGACTTTGGATGGATTTGCAAAAGACGCTTAATATCGCGAGTGACCGTCTCGTAATCTTTCAGCCAGTAGCTGCTTCGCGCATGCATGATCAGCGAAGCCGTAATAAGCTGATGCGCCGGACGGGTTTCAATCAACTCCCGAAACACCTGCTCCGCTTCCTGGAAGTTGCCGTTGTTGTACAGGATCACCCCCTTTTCAAACCGCTGCTGCACCTCCGGGACCTGACGAATCTCCAGCCGTTCCTGAGCCAGTCCCGATAGAGGCCGGCAGATCAGCGATAAACTGAGGAGCATCCAGAATGCTTTCACGGGTCTTTCTCCCTCCCTGTTACCTGAATCATCATGATGATTTGTGATGGTTTGGACGGATTACCAACCGCCGGCACCAGTGCAGCCCTGCCCCAAACGCATCCCAACTGTGCTGATGCCGTTTGGCGTATCCTGGTAGTGAAAAACAGCCAACGTTTCCGTTACTTTCGAATGAGCCCGGGGCGCTTCTCAAACCGTCAGAAGGTGAAGCTCATTCCACTGTAACGCTTTTGGCCAGATTTCGCGGCTGATCCACATCGCAGCCCCGCATGATGGCAATGTAATACGCCAGAAGCTGTAACGGAACAATTGTGAGAATGGGCGTCAAAAATTCCAGAGTGGATGGGACATAAATCACATGATCCGCACGCTTTTTGATATCTTCATCGCCTTCCGTGGCAATGGCAATCACTTTGCCTTTTCGTGCCCGGACTTCTTCGATATTACTGATAATCTTCTCATAGGTGCTGTCATGGGTGGCGATAAACACGACCGGCATATTTTCGTCGATCAGCGCAATGGGGCCGTGTTTCATTTCCGCGGCGGGATAGCCTTCGGCATGAATATACGAAATTTCTTTGAGCTTCAAAGCGCCTTCCAGCGCCACCGGAAAGTTGTATCCCCGTCCGAGATACAAAAAGTTGGTCGCCTCGCAGTACTGTTCGGCAATGGCTTTCACTTGCTCATGACTTTCGAGAATTTTTTGAATCTTTTCCGGTAAACGCTGCATCTCTTTCACAATTTCAACGCCGCGGGTAAATGACATGCTTTTCATACGCGCCAGCAAAAGGGTAATCAGCGCCAGAACCGTGACCTGAGAGGTAAACGCCTTGGTGCTGGCAACCCCGATTTCGGGACCGGCGTGCAAATACACGCCCGCATCGGTTTCGCGCGCAATTGTTGAACCAACCACATTGCAAATGCCAAATACTTTCACGCCTTTCCGTTTCGCTTCGCGCAGGGCAGCCAGGGTATCGGCGGTTTCACCGGATTGGCTGATCACAATCACCACCGAATCGTTATCCAGAACCGGATCACGGTAACGGAACTCGGAGGCATACTCCACCTCCACCGGCGTACGGACAAACTCTTCCAACATGTATTCGCCGATGAGTGCGGCATGCCAACTGGTTCCACAGGCGGTGATCAAAATGCGCCTCGCGTACAGCAAAGACTGAATCTCGCCGTCGAGCCCACCCAATCGGGCCATCCCTTCATCCACCAACAGGCGCCCGCGCATGGCATCACGGATGGTTTCGGGCTGCTCCATGATCTCTTTGAGCATGTAATGCTCGTAACCGCCTTTACTGATCCGCTCTAAATCATAGGCGATTTGCACTACCTTTTTCTGCACGGGCAGGTTGTCGATGGTTTTGATGGTGACGGCGTCCCGGGTCAGCACTGCCATCTCACCGTCATCCAGATAAGTCACCTGCTTGGTATGATCGATCACCGCATTAACGTCCGATGCCACAAAATTTTCGTTTTTGCCCAGTCCGACCACAATTGGACTGCCCTGACGGGCGGTGACCAGTTTATCCGGCTCGCGACGGGAAATCACCACGAGGCCGTACGTCCCCTGAACATGAGTGAGAGCAAGCCGTAGCGCCTCTTCCAGCGGCGTGCCATGATTGTAAAACTCTTCGATGAGATGCACCAGAACTTCGGTATCGGTGTCCGTATGAAACGTATGCCCTTTGGATTCCAACTGCGTCTTCAAATCCGAATAGTTTTCAATAATTCCGTTGTGGATGAGCGCCAGTTCATCGGAACAGCCGTAATGCGGGTGCGCATTTTTCCGTGTCGGCTCGCCGTGGGTGGCCCACCGCGTATGTCCGATGCCGACCTGTCCATCAATTTCATTGTCATTTAACAGCGCTTCCAGCCGGGAGATCT
Source organism: Candidatus Zhuqueibacterota bacterium (assembly GCA_015491485.1). GTDB lineage: Bacteria > Zhuqueibacterota > Zhuqueibacteria > Zhuqueibacterales > Geothermadaptataceae > Hydrothermovivens. The sequence continues at coordinate 954 of WFVT01000324.1, read as the reverse complement.
TTCCCGCTTCTTTGACGATACGAATTCCATTTTGTGTGATGGCGGCGATACCGGCTGAATCATATCCCCGATACTCGAGCCGTTTCAGTCCATTCATCAAAACAGGGACAATTTTTTTGGGCCCGATATAGCCAATAATGCCACACATAGGAGACTCCTTATATTAACCCCCAAAAGACTTCGTGGATTAAATAAAAAATCGGCGATATTCACGAATGCTTGACGCTACTCCCACTCGATGGTGGCCGGTGGTTTCGAGCTGATATCGTACACCACGCGGTTGATACCGCGCACCTCGTTGATAATACGATTGGAAACCGTGGCCAGGAGTTCGTAGGGTAAGCGTCCCCAATCGGCGGTCATCCCATCCACACTGGTGACCGCGCGCAGCGCCACCACATTTTCATAAGTCCGCTGATCGCCCATGACGCCAACGGTGCTTACCGGCAACAGTACGGCAAACGCCTGCCAGATTTTATCGTACCAACCGGCTTTTCGGAGCTCTTCGATGAAAATGGCGTCGGCATGTTGCAGGATTTCCACCCGCTCGCGGGTCACTTCGCCCAAAATGCGAACCGCCAGCCCCGGACCTGGAAACGGATGCCGTCCCAGCACCTCCTCCGGCAATCCCAGTGCCCGCCCCACTTCGCGCACTTCATCTTTAAACAATTCGCGCAGGGGTTCAATGAGTTTCAGGTGCATCTTTTCGGGTAAGCCGCCCACGTTGTGGTGCGTTTTGATAGTAACCGATGGCCCGCCGTGCGGCGACACGCTCTCGATTACATCCGGGTAAAGCGTGCCCTGCACCAACCACTGAATATCCTGCAGCTTGCGGGCTTCCTCTTCAAAGATGCGGATAAACTCTTCTCCGATGCGGCGGCGCTTTTCTTCGGGATCGGTGACTCCCGCCAAACGGTGGAAAAAGCGATCTGCCGCATTCACCGCCTTGAAACC
>WFVT01000323.1 GCA_015491485.1 Candidatus Zhuqueibacterota bacterium | reverse complement strand
CCTCGGTGCAGAAGCCGAATCGGTTGTGCGCCGCTGGAATAGCCTTGGCTTTCAAGCCAGAGACGGATTACGAAGAAAAAAATCGGGCTTTAGCCCAAAAGCAGAAAGGGCTGAAGCCCGGTTCCGGAGGCTCAATCAATCCCGTCCACTCTGGGATAGCCAAAATACCGACTAACTCAGCCTTCGGTGCCGAAGCCGAAACGATTGTACGCCGCTGAAATAGCCCCGGCTTTCAAGCCGGGGACGAGATGCCGCGAAGAAAAAAATCGGGCTTTAGCCCAATCGCATTTGGGCTGAAGCCCGGTTCCAGAGGCTCAATTAATCCAATCCCCGAGCTGAAGCTCGGGGCTATTCAGAACCAGCACCGAATCCCGAATCCTCAATTTTGGGGAGGCTGGCCTGATCCAGCACCAAATCCCCAATTTTGTATAAAGGACGTCCCCGGCACCTCCGAGGTGCCGGAGACGTGCTGCATAAAAAAACTCCCATCATACCACAAAATTGACCAGTTTCCCCGGAACCACAATCACCTTGCGCACCTCTTTGCCGTCCAGGCGGCGCTTGATTTTGTCCAGCTCGCGGGCGTGCTTTTCCAGCGCCTCGCGGTCTTTGGCGAGCGCCCCGTCGATTTTCATCACATCACGCAGCACGCCGTTCACCTGAACCGCGATTTCCACCACATCCAGTTTTAGACCTTCGGGATCAACCTTCGGCCATTCGGCGCGCAGGATTGAATCCTCGTGGCCCAGCACCCGCCACAGCTCCTCGCCGATGAACGGACAAATCGGCGACAGCATGATGACCAGCGCCTCGATGCTCTGGTTCAGCAGCCCGGCATGCGGCTCGGAGGTCGCGGCCAGATAATCATTGATGGCATTGCTCAGCTCCATGAGCGCGCTGACCACCGTGTTGAAGTGGAACTGCTCAAAATCCTCGGTGACCGCCTTGATGCTCTGGTTCAGCCGGTTCCACAAAGTTTTCGCATCCGCGGGGAGCTCGCTGCCATGTACCGGCTGCCCGCGGCCGGCTTTTACCACATCAGCCTGTTCGTTGACCAGCGTCCACACCCGGCGCAGGAAGCGGTACGCGCCGCGCACGCCCTCAGCGCTCCATTCGATTTCCTTCTCCGGCGGTCCCATGAACAGCGTGTACAGCCGCTCGGTGTCGGCGCCGTATTGCTCGATAATTTCGTCCGCCGAAACCACGTTCTTTTTGGATTTGCTCATCTTGGCGATTTCCGTGGACAGCGGTGCGCCGCACTGCGGACAGGTTTCGTTCTCGGCCACGTCCTGCGGGCGGATCCAGCCGTGGGTTTTGCAGCGGTAGGCCTTGTGCGTGATCATGCCCTGGGTAAACAGCCGCTTGAACGGCTCGTCGAAATTCAGCAGACCGAGGTCACGCAGCGCCTTGGTCATGAAGCGCGCGTACAGCAGGTGCAAAATAGCGTGCTCGATGCCGCCCACGTACTGATCCACCGGCAGCCACTGGTTCACCACCGCGCTGTCGAAGGGCCGCTCCTCGTCGTGCGGCGATAAGTAGCGCAAGAAATACCACGACGAATCCACAAACGTGTCCATGGTATCGGTGTCGCGGCGGGCAGGGCCATTGCATTGCGGACAGGTGGTTTCGTAAAATTCCGGAATGGCCGCCAGGCCCTTCTTGCCGAGGAACTCGACCTCGGGTAGCAGCACCGGCAACTGGTCTTCAGGCACCGGCACGATGCCGCAGGATTCGCAGTGAATCATCGGAATGGGCGTGCCCCAGTAGCGCTGCCGCGAAATCAGCCAGTCGCGCAACCGGTAGTTCACCTGCGCTTTAGCGAATCCCTGTTTTTCGAATTCGGCAATGAATTTGCGGATGGTTTCTTTGCCACTGGGCAGGCCGTTGAACGGCCCGGAGTTGATCATCACCCCGCCCTCGCCGATGTAAGCTTCCTGCATCTCCTCGGCCTTCAGGTCATCTGCGTCTTTCGGGCGGATCACCGGCACGATGGGCAGATGGAACGCGCGCGCGAATTCGAAGTCGCGCTGGTCATGCGCCGGCACCGCCATGATGGCGCCGGTGCCGTAGCCCATCAGCACGTAATCGGCGATCCAGATGGGGATTTTTTCACCATTGGCGGGATTGATGGCATAAGAGCCGGTAAATACGCCGGTCTTTTCCCGGTCGGCCCGCGCTCGCTTGATTTCGCCTTCGGCAAGAGCCATTTGCACGTACTTGCGAACCTCTTCTTTGTGTTCGGGTGTGGTGATTTTTTCCACCAGCGGATGTTCCGGTGCCAGCACCATGAACGTGGCGCCGTAAAGCGTATCCGGGCGGGTGGTGAACACCTCCAGCGGCTCCTCGTGGCCGACGACTTTGAATTGCAGCATGGCGCCTTCGCTGCGGCCGATCCAGTTGCGCTGCATGGTTTTGACGCGCTCGGGCCAGTGCTCCAGCTTGTCGAGGTCATCGAGCAGTTCCTGGGCATACTGGGTAATTTTGAAGAACCACTGCGTCAGGTTGCGCTTTTCCACCTCGGAACTGCAGCGCTCGCAGCGGCCATCCACCACCTGTTCATTGGCCAGTACGGTGTCGCAACCCGGACACCAGTTTACCAGCGCCGCTTTGCGGTAGGCCAGACCGCGCTTGTAAAACTGGATGAAAATCCACTGATTCCATTTGTAATATTCCGGATCACAGGTGGCGATTTCCCGGTCCCAGTCGAATTCCACGCCCCACTGCCGGAACTGCCGCCGGAACGTCTCGATGTTTTTGTACGTCCAGATTTTCGGATGAATGCCATGATCGATGGCGGCATTTTCAGCCGGCAGGCCAAAGGCATCGTAGCCCATGGGATTGAGCACGTTGTAGCCATGCATGAGCAGATAGCGGCAAAACGCATCACCGATGAGCCAGTTGCGGCCGTGCCCCACGTGCATCTCCCCGGACGGATAGGGGAACATGTTGAGGTAGTAAAATTTTCTCGATGCATCTTGCAAATTGGCCTTGAAAAAGCCCTGTTCGCGCCAGTAATCGCGCCAGCGCGCTTCGATGGCCTTAAAATCATATTCTGGAATTTCCTTACCTGTCATAAGTCATCCTCAAACGTTAATGCAATCCATAAAATCTATTTTTCACTGTCATCCGACTTTTCGCCTGTCAGAGGCTCAAGATTTTGCTTGATATATAAAAATCGACGAAAACCGGTGTATAGAACCAGGGCGGCCACCGGCACAAAGCCCCAGCCGATCCAGTACAGCACGCGTGCCGGGTAGAAATGAATGAATGATACGCCGGCGATAAACAAAGTCAATGCCGTACGCGCATAGGCCAACAGGGTGCGCTCATTGGCCAGCACCGTCCGATCGACGGCCAGGAGGTCTCGCAGAATCAGGTCCTGTTTTCGGAATTTTTTGTAATACATTGTATCTCCGCTCCGTTCAACATGGGTTCAGTAATGACGTTTGCATCTGTTTCAACTGGTGATGGGTCCCGTTTATGAATTTAAACGGGCACGCTTTTCTCTAACTCCGGTTCTATTGGAAATATTGCACTGAGGAAATAATCGCAATGCGCTATAGCGCGAAATTTCGATGGCCACGTTGCTTTCGCTCACAGCCAAAATTGGTGACACGAATAGATTTGGAGCTTTCCATTATATGGAAGATTGAAATTGATTAATTTAAAAAAATTATGCCGCGGAACCAATAT
>WFVT01000322.1 GCA_015491485.1 Candidatus Zhuqueibacterota bacterium | reverse complement strand
ACTCAAAGCCAACCTGTTTTTTATTGCTTATGAGAAACTCGATGTCCGGGATCGCAGTAGCCGTCCGATCACGTTTGTGTTCAACGGCGGCCCCGGATCGTCTTCGGTGTGGTTGCACGTGGGTGCGCTGGGGCCACGGCGCGTGAAGATGGGCGACGCCGGTGAGGCGCTGCCCGCACCCTATGGCCTGACCGACAATGAACATACCTGGCTCGATTTCACCGATCTCGTGTTCATCGATCCCGTGATGACCGGCTACAGCCGGCCGGCTGAAGGCGAGGATAAAAAGCAGTTTCACGGCGTCAAAGAGGATGTGCAATCGGTAGGGGAGTTCATCCGGCTGTACACCACGAAGTATCAGCGCTGGCTGTCGCCGAAATTTCTCGCCGGCGAAAGCTATGGCACCACCCGCGCCGCCGGGCTATCCGGTTACCTGCTGGACCGCTACGGTATGTATCTAAGCGGCATCGCTTTGATCTCCAGTATTTTGCAGTTTGGCACCGCCCGTTTCGATGTGGGCAACGATCTGCCGTACGTGCTGTTTTTGCCGACCTACACGGCCACCGCGTGGTTCCATAACAAACTGCCTGCGGATTTGCAGCAGGATTTGCGCAAAACACTGGATGAAGTGGAACAGTGGGCGCTCACCGATTACTGGCTGGCGCTGGCCAAAGGCGATCAGCTTTCGGCGCAGGAGCGGCAGCAGGTCATCGACCGGCTCGCCCGCTACACCGGGCTGTCGAAGCAGTTCATCGATCAAGCCGACCTGCGCATCGTGATTTATCAATTCGTGAAAGAATTGCTGCGCGATCAAAAGCGCACCGTGGGCCGGCTGGACAGCCGCTTCACCGGTATCGACCGCACCGCCACAGGCGAGCGATTTGAATACGATCCCAGTTATGCGGCGATTTACGGTCCATTCACCGCAGCCGTGAACCACTATCTCCGCGCGGAACTGAACTATGAGAATGATTTGATCTATGAAATTCTCACCCGGCGCGTGCGGCCGTGGAACTGGCGCACGGATGGAGGGCAGGGGTATGTGAATGTGGCTGAAACGCTGCGCCAGGCCATGACGAAAAATCCGTATTTGCAGGTATTCATTGCCAACGGATATTACGACCTGGCCACGCCCTATTTTGCCACCGAATACACCGTCAGTCACATGCAGCTCGATCCGAGCCTGCGGCAAAACATTCACATGGCCTATTACGAGTCCGGGCACATGATGTACATTCACCTGCCGTCTTTGCAAAAATTCACGCGTGACGTTCGGGAGTTTTATCAAAAAGCCCTCCGGCAGGCGGTCCGGAATCCGTTTGAGTGAACAGAAGCGCCGCACATCGTGAAACATCCAGACAATAAAGCCTCACAAAAACAGGCGGCGGCCCCATTCATGAACCGTCAGGTTCCCAGGGCGAATCCCGGCAATCTTGGAAAGAGAAACGGCTCGCTTGACGGTTTTTCAGGCGAAGCGGATGGGGTGAAGGCCGGCGGTTCCATTCAAATGGTTTATCCCCTGTTTTTGTGCCGGCGCCGGTCTTTTGCAACGCTCATGGAAACATCCGGGTACCATTTTCAAAAACTCAGGCGGTCTTTTCAGAGGCGATAAAATCATTTAACTGCGCCTGCAGTTGTTGAATATCAGACGCCAACTCCTGATAAACGGACTCGGCGCCGGCGGTGGTGCCGCTTTTCCCCATCATTTCCAGTTGATGGGCTTTTTCTCGAAGCGGCTCCGCCGTCAGGCTGGCGAGACTACCCTTCAGGGCGTGCGCTGCTTGTTTCAACGCTTCTGGATCCCCCGTTTCAATGGCTTCACGGATGGCCCGAAGCCATTTTTCGGAATCTTCATCAAATAGAGTGAGCATATCCCGCAACAGGTCCGTATCACCGTCCACCATTTCCAAAAGTTCTGTTGCTGAGAAAAGTTGCGGCGTGGTGGAATTCATGGTCTGTCCTCCACGGGATGTCCCCGTCGGCTGAGCATGCGAAATGGAAGGTTCGGTTTCGGTGGCGGCTCCGGCGTTTTCCGCAACACTTTCGGCGGGCGTATCCGCGACGACCCGCACCGGATGCCGGGACTCCACCTGTTCTTCCTCATTCAACATTCGGATCACCGTTTCAATCAACTCATCAGCATCAGCACTTTTGACCACCACTGCATCGGCGCCGGCTTCCAAAGCACTAACGCGCGTATCGGGCTGTTCATCGCTGGTAAACAAAATCAGTTTGGTTCCCCGGGTGTCCTCAGCGCCCCGCACCCGGCGACAGACTTCAATTCCGGAAAGCAACGGCAGCATGTAGTCGATGACCGCCGCTACGGGTTTTTCCCTCAAAATCAGGTCCACTGCATCGCGGCCGTTGTTGGCCGTAAATGGGACGAAACCGGCGCGGCGCATCAAGCGGGCATACAGCCGCAGGACCACCGGGTTGTCATCCACGAGGACGACTTTCCGCTGCTTTCGGCTGGCCGCCTGCACCGGGCTTGGTGCTTCATCGATATTTTTCAGGATCAGCAACTTATCGCCGGGGCGGATTTCCAGATGATCCTCGGGAAAGAGGCTATCTTTTTTCCGCCGACGCAGTCCGAGAATCCGGAACCGCTGTTTTTCCATCACCTCCGCCAGGCGTTTGCCGATCAAGTCGGAATCGTCTTTGACTTCGATCCACTGCAACGCCGGACGGGCGACCGGAGCGGTCAAAGCCTGCAAGGAAAGGTCGCCTGTGGCGCTCAGCATCTGGACGGCCATCTGGACACCGGCGGTTTTATACGGTGAAATCACTTCGTCGGCTCCGGCCCGGATGAGTTTTCGCTCCGAGGCTTCGTTATCCGCCCGGGCGATAATGTGCAGGGTGGGATTTAATTCCCGCGCCGTCAGGGTGATAAATAGATTGTCCGGAGTGGATGGCAAAAGCGTCATCAGGCCGCTTGCGCGTTTTATTCCGGCCAATTGCAATACCTCTTCGTCAATGGCATCGCCTTCCAGATACAAAATCCCGCTTTCATGCAGCTCCTGGCAGCGTTCGGGATTGGCATCGATCACGACAAAATCCACATCCAACTCACAAAAATGCCGAACCGCCGCGGCGCCAACCCGGCCGAAGCCACAAATAATGTAGTGAGATTGTAGCGCTTGAATCTGCTGAAGCATTTTTTTCCTCGCCGTACTGGAATTCAAAATTTTTGCAAAAAAGGTTTCTAAAAAGGCATGACCGACGAAGGCCAGATTGATGAACCCCAAAAAAATCAAAACGGTTGTCAGCATGCGACCGGCGGGACTCAGCGGTTTTACTTCCCCAAACCCGACGGTGGTGATGGTTATGACTGTCATGTACAGGCCTTCGCCCAGCGTGTAATCTTCAACAATCACATACCCAAGAGTGCCGGCAAACACCAGCGCTCCCAACAGCGCCAAAGCAAGGCGGATTTGTCGATCGATGGTTTTCACATGTGTTTCCCGCCAGATCCGATTTTGTCCTGTTTAGCTTTGAAATGGCAACAAATGCCTGATTATATTATCGATACATTACCGGGAACCGTTAGCGCGAGTTGAGAAAAGAAGGGGGCCGACAGGATTGACCATTTGGAACGGCTTGCAGGTAGGCATACCGAAGCTTTTGGGAGGGCGGAACGGACGATTTACTGTCCGTGAAGCCAGGCACAGCTTTGATGATGTCAATACAAATCAAGCGCCGAAATTTATGAGCCACCAGGGCTCATTGTGTTTTTATCCTTTTTGGGGGGTATGGCAAACACGCATTCTCTGTCATGCCCGAGCTCGGGACTGTCGGTTGCTATCATCCCTTCCGGGACAACCGCCGCTGCCTTCGGCAGCGAGCGCCGTGCTTCATTTGGGAGTAGCGCCACATTTCGAACACTGGCAGATGGACCGCAGATATTCATAAGTATAAATCCCGGTGTTGTGACCATCACTCCAAACGAACTGGTAAGCATAGCGCCCGACAGGAATGGCTTCCATGGGGCGGACATGTTCGGGGACATGGTTGGGATAGACGATGCGTTTGCCGGTGATTTCATCCACACATTCCGCGCATGGGCAGCTTCCCCGCAAAAACCGAAAATGGTATTCGCTTTCGTGGCCGTCATCCCATGTGATTTTCAATTTCTGATCCTCTGTGGTTTTCATATCCACCGGCACCGGTGTGCGATCGGCCATGTCATCATCCTCCCTGCGGATCGGTTTATCGGATATTGTTTTGCAACGCGAAAGTTACGAATGTCGCTCGATAGGCTTGCCGCTGATGCCAAATGCTGCATCTCAATGCGTGTGGTGCGACGACGATGCGGCAGGCGGCTGGTTTGGGCATTGCTTTTTTACATCATAAATTCTATCTTGAATTTTCCCTCTGACCCAACGCGAATTCGGCGTCAGAGGCCATGAATCGTCATCATCAAGTTTTCAACTTTAAAAGAAAAGCGGAAAAGATGCAAGTGAAATCTCTACCTGAAGACCCTCTGATCTTGTTTCGCCAATGGTATGCGGAAGCGGAGAAGGTGGAAGCGGATCCCACACCGATGACCCTCGCCACGGCCGATCGGAACGGCCGACCTGCGGTACGGGTGGTTTTGCTCAAAGGATTTGATGAGCGCGGTTTTCAATTTTTCACCAACACCGAGAGCCGAAAGGGCCGCGAATTGCGTGAAAATCCGCGCGCGGCATTGTGCTTTTTCTGGCCCGGCCTGTTACGGCAGGTACGCCTTGAAGGTCCGGCAGAGCGGGTAAGCGATGAAGAAGCGGATCAATATTTTGCCAGCCGCCCCAGAGAGCGCCAGCTTGCCGCCTGGGCTTCGAAACAAAGTGAGCCGCTTGCCTCGCGCGAAGAACTGCTCCAACGGTATCGGGACTATGAGCAGCAATTTGCAGGGCGGCCGGTTCCACGCCCCCCGTTCTGGTCGGGCTACCGCGTGGTGCCGGATTGGTTCGAATTCTGGATCGGCCATGAAAATCGGCTCAACGAACGCATCCTGTATGTGAAACAAAACGGCCAATGGACGCGGACGCTCCTTCATCCGTAAGCCGTCCAGGAGAAGGGTCATGACCGTCGCTGAATTACTGCAGCAGATCGATCGGATTCGTTTGCCGGCAGAGCCGAAACCGGTGGAGGCCACCTGCAGGGATGTGATTATCCGGCGGTTTGGCGTGGAGAAGGTTGATGCGATCACCGTTCTTGAAGATCAGCCGCGGCCGGGATGGACGCTGGCGGTCCATGACCACAGGCTGGACATACCGCCGCGAATTCGGAGTCAGCTTCCGCAGGCGGGCCCCTGGGGGTTTGTGCATGCCAATCCTTCCGGAACCGTCGAACTCATCGCCTCTTCAGAATCGCTTTTATATGCCTATCTATTGTATTTTATCGATGACCTCGCGTCGAAACCGGTGTCGGTTTTTTCCCAGGGGCTTGTTTTGCGCCCCGCATTTCACTGGCACCGTCCGCTATTTGATAACTTTCTCACGCAAACCTGGCGTATGGCCCGGCAGGTCCACCCGGAGTCACACATTCGTGCAATGGCCCGCGCCGGATATACTCACGTGGAAGTGAATGCTCTGGCACAAACCGCTCCATTAGAACCGGGAGTGCCCGGAGAATTTTATGCCCCCTTTTACACGTACGGCGCGGCGCTGGATCAATTTATTGCCAGTGATTTGAACCGGGGGGTGTATCCCGCGGACTACCTGGCAGCGAATCTGTCGCGTCTCAAAGCAAATGCTCAGATTGCGAAAAAATACGGGCTCAAACCGGGATTGCTGTGTTTCGAACCGCGGAGCGTGCCGGAATCCTTTTTTGCCCGCTATCCCACCTTGCGGGGCGCCCGTGTGGATCACCCCTTTCGAAGTCGCAAACCCCGCTACAGTCTGGCTCTGGCCCATCCTCTGGTGCAGGAGCATTACCGGCAACTGATCCGCCGGTTGTTGGAAGCCGTGCCCGAACTTTGCTATTTGAGTCTCTGGAGCAATGACAGCGGAGCCGGTTTTGAATTTACCGCCTCCCTGTATGTCGGCCGCAACGGGGGACCGTATCTGATCCGCGAATGGCATACACACGAGCAAATTGCGGAGGCGGCGGGCAAGAATGTGGTTTCCTTCATGCAATTGTTGCAGCAAGCCGCGGCTGAGATCAATCCGGAATTCCGGGTGTCATTGCGGCTGGAACCGTTTCAGGAAGAACATGATGTCATTATCAGCCATCTGCAACCGAAGCTGGATATCGAAGCGCCGTCGCTGTTGGTACGGGGCTATGAGTTGCCGTACAGTCATCCCCATTATGACGATGTGCGGGGAGTGGCCGGGAGTGTTTTCCATGTTCGACTGGAGCCGGAAGAGCAAACCCACCTAAAACGGTTTACGGATCGCGGCATCCATGCGCATTTAATATACAGCCAGGGCAATGCTTTCAATTTTGAGCCGCTGATAGGGATTCCCTTTCCGTGGCTGATTCTCGAAAAATTACGAGCCATGCGCAACGCGGGGTTCACGCATGTGGCCAATCTTGGGGGGACGGCGCCATCGAGTTTGGCGCCATATCCTATTAATCAGGAAGTATTCCGGGCGTTCCAGCTTGATCCCGATGGCGACCTGGACGGCGTTCTGCAGCACCGGGCCGGTGACTGGGCGCCGGATGCTCCAGAGGCTGCGTTGCAACTCTGGCGTTTCACAGACAATGCCGTACGCTGGATCCCGATTTTGCCGCTGTATTCGCATTTCGGCTTTGTGTGGCTTCGTACCTGGGTGCGACCCATCGTTCCGGATTTGCAGGCAATCCCAGAAGCGGATCGTCGCTATTATGAGGATTTTATGGTCAGCCCGGCGAACAACACCAATCTGGCGGATTTGAGCCGGGATGTGTTATTCCAGCTTTTTACCCCCGGCGATGGTCGGAAATTCGTGGAACGCACGGATACTCAGGCCATGCCGCGCATTCAGACCGCCATTGAGTTTTCCGAACGGCTTTTGCATCAAACATCACTCACGGATCAAAGCCGGTCATTTTTCCGGGATCAGCGAGACCGGCTGGTGGCGCTGAGCTGCTGGCTGGGCACGCAACGGGCCACCGCGGCGTGGACAGCGGGCGTGTATGGCTATCTTGAGGCGCGAACCCGCAAAGAGCAAAAATTCTGGCGAGGCTATCTGGATGACATGATGGAGAAAGAGATTCACAACACCCAGCGGCTGCTGGAATTATGGAGAACAAGTGAAACGCCGTTCATGGCCGTATCGGCCGAAGGGGAGACGCCGTTTTTGTATGGCGAAAATTTCGGCGAATTGCTGGAACGCAAAATTGAATTGATGCAAAACTACCGGAACGTCGCCCCCCGAATTGACCGGGATATCATCTGGCGACTCTAACGTGAAGCGATCTCCGGGAATACCGCGAACGGACACGGGGCTGGCATGCCAGTTCGGGGGTTTTTATGAATCAACATACGCTGTGGTGGCCGATATTCTCCATGCCAAATTCACAGGGGCCTCGTCCGTGAGACCCCCGTTAAGCTCTCTACCGCCTGTATCACATTCTTTTCCAGCGTCCCGGCACCCAGTACCAGCCGTGACGGGTGTGTTTCCAGTGGCCCGGAACATACACAAACCCTTTGCGGGCTTTGATCCAGCGGCCATGCACCCAAACATACCGGTGCCCGGTCCAACGCCAGTGTCCCGGCACCCAGACCGCCCGTCGGTGCGGATGCACTTTGACCACCGTCACGCGCTTTGGCTTCGGAGGCGCGATTTTTACATAGACACGGGTGTGCGAGATTCCGCTTTCAGGCAGCATCCAGAACGCCATCAAAACAACCAACGAAAGCGCGACTTTTTTCATCATAGGAATATCCTCCATTCTCGAATCAATTTTAAAATTGCATTTTTTTAATCGAATGCTATCAATTTGCATGCCACCATTTTTAAATCAATGTAACTCCTTAAAAGACTATTTGTTATCGCAAATTACAACACCCTGAAATGTTTGCATACGGTCAACCTGTGTACCAAATGGTACGATTATTTAATAAAAAAATCCGTTTTCGGCTTGAATTCTCTGCCGCTCCGACTTAACTTAATTCCAATCAGGCAGTACGATTTTGTTATATTGACTGCCGGAACGATTTGCAAAGGTACCGGGAAAGGGATTCCAACCGGGGCAGACGGTCCGTGAAAACACGCCATCAGGCATTGCCGCTTCCGCGGGAAAGGCGCTGGGCAGAGATACCGGCCGGCCCTTCATTTCATGACGAATACCACTGCCCCGTTAGGCTATCGGGATTCAATGACTCGATTGGTTCGACCATGCAGGAAATCAACCATTTTGCCATCCAGATCGGACTGATTTTAGCGCTTTCGTTCCTGGTTGGCATGGAGCGCGAACAAAACATTCGCCTGCGCGCCGACATCCCCACCCTCGGCGGCGTCAGAACGTTTCCGCTTATGGGACTTCTGGGCTACTTACTGGCTCACAATATCTGGACGTTCGCCGGGGGAATTCTTGTGGTAGGAGCGCTTCTGGTCATGCAGTATCGCGGGAAAATGCTGGGAGAGCGATACGGCCTCACCACCGAATTTTCGGCATTGATTGTGTATAGCCTGGGGATCTTTGTCGTACAGGGGCAGTACTGGCTGGCGACCACCATTGCGGTCATTTCCACCCTTCTTTTGCAGATGAAAAAGCCACTCGAGACCCTGGCTCTGAAAATATCCACCGACGAACTGCTGACGCTCAGTCAGTTTGTGATGTTATCGGCAGTCATCCTGCCGTTAGTACCCAATGAAAGCTATACCGAATATCAGCTGAATCCGTACCGCACCTGGCTCGTGGTGGTGGCCGTGTCGGGGGTGTCTTATCTCAGCTATATTTTGCAGCGCTGGCACGGCGAAAAACAAGGGCTGATGCTTGCAGGAATTATGGGCGGGATTTATTCCAGCACCGTTACGACCGTAGCCCTGGCGAAACAAAGCCGGTCCACTGGCCTTCCGGCATTGACCTGCGCCAGCGCCATCATCGGCGCTACCGGCATGATGTATTTTCGCATCATCATTCTGGTGTGGCTGTTTACGCCGGCCCTGGGCGCTGCATTGGTCAAGCCGTTTGGGGTAATGGGCATCCTCACGCTTATCTTCAGTTTTTTGCTGTTTTTGCGCAGCCGCGGGCAGGCGCGGCTTACAGCGGTAGAACGCCCGTCCATTAACCCCCTCCAGCTTCTGAACGCCATTTTGTTTGCCTTGGTGTTTATTTTTATCACCGTGATCACCAAACTGGTCGTTCGGCATTTTGGACAGGTTGGTCTGTATGCCCTGTCGGTTTTTATGGGCCCCACGGACATTGATCCTTTTATCATGAGTCTGGCAGAAAAAATGCGGTTCAGCCTGCATGACTCCGGCCTCGCGATCGCCCTTGCCGTGGCGTCCAACAACATCTTTAAAGGGGGATATGCCTGGTATCTGGCCGGCAAACAGGTCGGCCGTTGGACGTTATCGTCTTTTGTGGGGATTTCGATTTTAACCCTGTTACTGGCGGCTCTGTGGCTATAAATCGTACATCATGGCCAATGCCGGGAGCGAAAACGGGAGGTACGCCTGGTAAAGACCGCCCGGCTCCTATCCGCCTTCCCCGGGTTCATCCGGATTGAGAAACCGACCAATCAGACGACGGCCTTTTGGAATCCGGTTCCTGCGAATTGCTCATAAACTCAGGAATGGCGTTGGAATGCTGACGCAACAGTTCAATTTCCTTGTGAATTTGAGCGAATATATTTCGAATTTGCAAAAGGATTTGGCTGGCTTTGCGGAAATCGTTGCGAACCGCACAATGCTGAAGCGCTTTCGCTTCACCCATCAGCGCCTCAGCGCCAAAATAGGATGCGGTGTCCTTTATTTCATGGGCATACCGGTTTAATGCCTCTGCATCCTCCTCGTGGACGGCCAGCGATAGCCGTGCCGGGAATTCGAGACATTGTTGATAAAACTGATCCAGCATTTTGACGAACAGGTTCTGATCATAATCCAACATTTCCAGCATATGTTGCAGATTGAGAATTTCAATTTGCGATAACAGGTCCTCATCCTGCCGGGGCTCGGGTGCCTGAGGCTTCCACACGCGTAACATCTCATCCAGAAGCACATTGACGCGGATCGGTTTGGACACATACCCATCCAGTCCCGCCTGCAGAAGCTGTTCGCGATCGCCCTTCATGGCATGGGCGGTCACGGCAATGATGGGGGTCTTCTTTCCGTTCGATTTTTCGTGCCGCCGAATCGCTTCCGTCGCTTCAATGCCGCTCATTTTCGGCATTTGAATATCCATGAGAATCAAATCGAATTCCGACTGCAAATATTTTTCCACCGCTTCTTCCCCATCGCGGGCTACAGTAACCTGGAAGCCCTGTTTTTCGAGCAGTTTTACTGCAATTTTCTCATTGACAGGGTTGTCTTCCGCCAGTAAAATGCGAAGTGTGCGCGGCAGCCGGGCCGGGGAGTCCGTTTTGCGGGTCGGGAGGCTTCCCACCGGTGCCTGATCGGCGGCGTCGCGAACATAGCGCTTTGCCAACTCCGGATTCACAAAACGCATCAGTTGCAGGGCTAAATCGTGGATGAGTAACGGCTTGTTTAAAAAGAAGATATTGGAAGATTTGAAATATTTCCTCAGTTTATTTTTTTCTCCCGGCGGCAGTGCCAGAAATAGAGTAATATTCCGTTCCTGCAAATAGCGGATGATTTGATGAAGCGCCTGTAGATGCGAAGACGAAAGTCTAAGCCAGTTGACAAAAACACTTGCCCATTCCTCAAACCGGGCGTCTCCGCTTTGCATGTGCTTTAAAAAGGCGGATAAATGGTTGAAACAGAGACATTCCATCCCGGCATCGCGGAATGCGCGCTTCAGGTTTTTCCGGCTCATGCGGTTTTTATCAATCAGGAGCATGGTATGCACGGGATGCCCATCCGGAATGCGCAGCCGGTGAATGGTTTCTTGCTGCGGACTCTCCTTCAAAGGCACCGTGAAGTAGAAATTGGTGCCCCGGCCGGGCCGGCTATCCAGCCAGATTTCGCCCCCCAGGAGTTTGACCAGCCGCTGGCACAACGCCAGGCCAAGCCCGGTACCGCCGGCCTTGCGCGTGTGCGAGCCGTCCAGTTGGCGGAACGGTTCAAAAATAATTTCCCATTTCTCTTCCGGGATGCCGATTCCGGTATCCTGAACGGAAAACAGAAGCGCCTCGCGGGAATTCTTGCCATCGGGTCCATCGGTTTCCGAGGCCTTGCACACGTGGATGAAAATTTCCCCTTTATGAGTGAACTTGATGCTGTTTTCAATCAGAACCGATAAAATCTTTCGCAATTTTTTCGCATCGCTGGTGATATGGGATGGTACCTCCGGATCAATAAAGCAGGAGATTTCAAGATTTTTGTGATACGCACTGAAAGAGTGCAAATGGATGATGGAATGGATCAATTCACGGATGGAAAAATCCTGCTGCTGCACTTCAACCAAACCAGAGTCGAGGCGCGAAAAATCCAGCACTTCTTCAATCAACGATAACAGGACTTCAGCGGAGTGTTTGATTTCACGCAGAAACTCGTGCTGTTCGGTGCCTTTGATGGTGTTCTGAAACAGGCTCGCCATACCAATAATGCCATTAAGCGGCGTCCGCAGCTCATGGCTGATATTTGCAAGGAACTGGCTTTTTAATCTGGAGTTTTCCAGAGCGGATTCGCGGGCGTTTTTCAACTGTTTTTCATATTCTTTCCGCGCGCTGATATCACGCGCCACCACCTGAATGGCGGTTTCACCATTTAATGTGAAAGGAATGGCGGCGACTTCGACCTCCAGAACGTTGCCTTTTAGCGTAATGAGCTTTTCTTCCTGGAAAGGCACGGGCTTTCCGGTCTCGGCCGCTTGCTTGATACGGCGGATCACCATGTCGTGATAATCGGGGTGCAGAAAATCCAGCACACTTTTCCCCAGAACCTGCTCTTCCGATTCCGCTTCCAGCATGCGCAGGCCGGCGGGATTGATAAAAATAATTTTTCCATCTTTATGAATGCCGATAATATCCGGACTCAGTTCCACCAGGCTGCGGAATTTTGCTTCATTGTCGCGCAACGCCTGCATGGTTTCTTGTAACTCACGATTGCGCTCCTGTAACAGCGCCTGTGCCGAATTGGCTGATTTTAAAGATGCCGCCAGAAGCCGACGCTTGGTTAGATTATCTTGCAAAACGGTTTCCGTTTTCAAAATGGAATGCAAACGAATCCGGCGCAGGATGTAGGATAGCCCTACGGCCAGGAGCATCCCGAAAATAAAATGCGGTGTATTGAGTGGTTTGGCCGTAATCCAAATCAGCAAAGTCAAAATGGCGGTGGAGGCCGTACACAGCCAGTACAATCCGGCGGGCAACAAAAAGGCTCCGATGGCGATTTGAATCAATGAAAAATTGGTGGCATAATCCACATCCGGATACAGATAGGCCAGGATATAGCTGTTCACCAGCAATAGGGTAAACAGAAAATAGGCGTGTAATTCCGCCCGGCGAACGGGGATTTTGCGCCGGTGTATCGCCCAGACCAGGTAAACGCAATAAGCACCCCAAAGAAGCGACACACTCCAGATTAACGTCCGGTTGGTTTGGGGAAATAAAAACGCGTGGCCCAGGAAGTAAAAGAAATAAAATACGCCGAGCGCCAGGGCAATGTGTTTGAGATTGTAATAAAGATAACGTCTTAAAATCGCCCGTTTTTTACGAAGATTCAGTTTGTCCATCATCATCCAGGTCTTTTTCTATAATTTCCTTGCTTTTCCACTTTGATCATTTCCCCTTGCATCATCATCTATTCTTTATTCAAAGCGCGTTTTTTCTTCGGTCGGTTTGCTTTCATCCACAGGCGGCGCTTCCGGCGTCCGGGCGCTACCGGCTGCCACCGTATGAACAATGCGTGCCGCACTGATTTGATCCAGAGTTTGATACAACTCCTCCGCCTGAATCGGTTTTGATATATAGCCATCCATTCCCGCTTGCAGGCATTTCTCCCGATCACCTTTCATCGCATGCGCCGTCATTGCAATAATGGGAATGTGCTCCCCGGACTCCTGTTCCCGCTCGCGAATTTTCTGGGTGGTTTCAAAGCCGTTCATCACCGGCATCTGGACATCCATAAAAATCAAATCGAACCGCTGCTTTTCCAGAAATTCCAGAGCTTCCTGCCCGTGATTGGCAACGGTGACTTTGTGACCGGCCTTTTCCAGCAACCGCAGCGCCAATTTCTGATTCACCAAATTATCCTCCACCAGCAGGATATTGAGAGGACGCGGTGCGGGTGTGGGCGCGCTGGAGGGCGTTTCCGAGCGTTCCGGCGTTTCCTGCGGCTTTTGCGTTTCAGCCGGTTTGAGGATGCTATCGGTGATTCGATTGAGCAACTCCGACTGTTTGATCGGCTTCATGATAAATCCGGCAACATTGTCATCCTGCAGCGCATTCGAATCCAAGCGTTGGCCGGCCGGAATCAAAATGACTTTTTTCGAAATTCGGCCCCAGCGGCGCATCTCAAAATGCGCGATATCGTTCAGGCACTTCTCGATTTCATCCGCGGGACAAACTCCTGAATCGATGAGAAGCACGTCATAATATTGCTGAAGCCACTGCTCCGGAGACGGTCCCAACCGATCCCGGGGGCACAGATCAGACGGAATATCCCAATTTTGGAGCATCTCCTGCAGGATTTTACCGCACGT
Organism: Candidatus Zhuqueibacterota bacterium; assembly: GCA_015491485.1. GTDB lineage: Bacteria > Zhuqueibacterota > Zhuqueibacteria > Zhuqueibacterales > Geothermadaptataceae > Hydrothermovivens. The sequence goes on along the minus strand of WFVT01000322.1, from coordinate 5,774 downwards.
GGCATCCTTCTCCACAATCAAAACCCGGATTGCTTTCAGCCGTTCCGGGACAGCCGTCAGTGTCTCGCCTTTGGAAGCCGGCACGCCAAAGGGCAACCGGAACTGAAACGTGCTGCCTTTCCCTACTTCGCTTTCCAGCCAAATTTCTCCGCCCATCAGTTCGATCAGTTTTTTGCTGATCGCCAGTCCCAGTCCTGTGCCGCCGTACTTGCGGGTTGTCGAACCGTCGGCCTGCGTGAACGCCTGGAAAATTTTCGCCTGCTTGTCTTTGGGGATGCCAATCCCGGTATCCTTTACTTTAAAATACAACTCCGTGTGGGTGCTGATGTCCTTTGGCAAATAATCCGGCAGCGTTTTCGCCTTTCCGTGGCTTGTCTCATCCGTCGATACATTTTCCCATAAATAGCACTCAACCGTCACTTCGCCCTGCGGAGTGAATTTGATGGCATTGCCAACCAGATTGATAATGATCTGTTTCAGCCGGTCACGATCACCGATCAGGCGGTTGGGCACGTCATTGGCAATATAATAATTCAGCACCAGGCCCTTTTCCTGTGCGCGGATGGCGAGAATTTTGAGGGTATCGGCGATCATATCACGCAGTTGAAATTCGATGGCTTCCAGTTCAAATTTTCCGGCTTCGATCTTGGAGAAATCCAGAATTTCATTGATGATGGACAGCAGCGTCTCGCCGGAATTGACAATAATGCCGGCATATTCGCGCTGCTCGGCGTCGAGGTTCGTATCCAATAGCAATCGCGCCATCCCGATAACGCCGTTCATCGGCGTTCGAATTTCGTGACTCATGTTTGCCAGAAACTCACTCTTGGCGCGGTTGGCCGATTCCGCCATGCGTCTCGCTTCTTCCAGTTCCCGGGTCCGTTCTTTGACTTTCAGCGCCAGTGTGCGATTGATGCGGCGAATCCGCTCCATCCGCATGCGCACCACCCCGACAACCGCTGCAAGCAGTGTAAAAAACGAAGACACCAGAAACCAGCCTTGCTGCCAGATCGGCGGCTGGACGGAAAAAGTCAAGGTGGCTTCTTCCCGGCTCACCACGCCGTCACCATTAATGGCCCGAACATGAAACGTATAAGTGCCATCTTTCAAATTGGTGTACCGGATCGATCGCATGGGCGTCGGCTCGCTCCAATGGTTTTCAAAGCCTTCCAAATAAACCTGGTAACGGAGCGCTTCTTCGTTCTTATAAGACAGCCCAATATATTCAAATACGATGGTTTTTTCTTTGTAAGAAAAGGTTAAATTCTGGCGAGGCGGCCCGTCGTACCGATCGGTTTTGATGCGTGTCAGATAAACAAACGGCGGGGCCAGCAGCGGCCGATCACGGTCGGGGGTATATCGCGTGAGCCCCATGACCGTCCCAATCCATAAATTTCCGTGCCGGTCTGTAATCATGCTGTGGATGTTGACTTCATCGCCGGCGAGGCCACTGCGGGAATTGTAGCTGCGCCACGTTTTGCCGTCGAAACGATCGATTCCGCGATTGGTGCCGAACCAGAGCTGTCCCAGGTTGTCTTCGGTAATCGCCCAGACGGCATGATGCGATAAGCCGTCGGATTCATCGAAAACCGTAAACCGCTCGCCGTCAAATCGTGTTACTCCTTTTGCGGTTGCCAGCCAAAGGTTGCCTTTTCGGTCGCGATGTAAATCGTACACTTTGTTGCTGGAAAGGCCGTCCTCTGTGGTAAAGTGCCGGAGGCTGTCTCCCCGTATCCAGCAAAGTCCGCCGCCGTTGGTTGCAAGCCAGACGTCGCCGGTGTCCGTAACCACGATGTCCCAGACGGACGATGCCTTTAAACCACGGTCCGTGCCGATGTTTCGGAACGTCGGCGTCGGATCGCGTGGATCGAAAATGGATACCCCGTTTTCCGTGGCCAGCCAGATCATACCGCTCGAATCCTGCGCGATGGCACGAACATAGTTGCCGATCATGCCGCTGTCCATATTAAACGTCTGAAATCCTGTGGGCGTCAGTCGATTTAATCCCAGAAAAGAGCCCACCCAGAGCGTGCCGTCGTTGTCCCGGAAAATTGCGCGGATGGTGCTGGTTTTCAAGCCATCGGCATCATTGAAAATTCTAAAATGCTCTCCGTGCCAGCGAACCAGGCCGCCGCTGTTGGTGCCGATCCACAGGGTATCGTTCCGGTCTTCATAAATCGCGGTGATGTAATTGTCAGGCAGACCGAGATCGGTGGTATATGACACAAAGGCATCCTGGGCAAGCTTGCTCACCCCTCCTGCGGTGCCGAACCACATGTTGCCTTCCCGATCTTCCAAGAGTGAGAAAACCCGGTTATTCACCAGGCCGTTTTCCAGCCGGATCGGCGTAAAGCGCCCGTCCCGGAAACGATAGACCCCCTGACCATTGGTGGCAATCCACAACGTCCCATCATCTGAAAAAATGAGAGAGTACAGCTCTGTTTGTGGCAGGCCATGTTCGGCTGTATAATTTTGAATGCGGAGTTCCCCGTTCTCCAACACCTTTAATTTTGAGATCCCCTCGCGGGTAGAGATCCACAGGTTGCCCTTTTGGTCCAGCGCCAGGTCAAATATAAAATCGCTGACCAGTCCCTGAGCTTTGGTAATCCGGACAACCTCGTCTTGCCGGATGCGGAAAAGCCCGCCACCGGTCACACCGATCCATACATTGTTGTCCGTATCTTCAAGAATGGCTCTCACAAATTCGTCGTCGGCTTTGTTGTCAAGGCGAACGGAGGAGAAGTTGTCGCCATCGTAAAAAATCACCCGGCCGCTGTCGCTTCCAAAAATCATTCTCCCGCGCCGGTCTTCATAAATGCAAAAGATCCGTTTCACCACAAAATCAACGTAAGGATGAAACGGTCTGAGATGTCCTCCTCCCGGGGTGTCGTATTCGAAATAAGCAATGCCGTCGCCCAAAGTCCCGAACCAGATCCGGCCGCGGCTGTCTTCAAACAAGGTGTAAACGATCGAACTGCCTTTGTCCTCGGCCAGACGTTCAATCGTTCGAAAATGGACGCCATCGTACCGCGCAGCTCCACCCGCAGTGCCGAACCAGATAAACCCCTTGCTGTCTTGCAGAATCGCGTGTACCTGGGATTGCGGCAAGCCGTCGGCTACGGTATAATTCTTAATTTGCAACTTTTGGGCGTAACCTGGAACGACAGCGAAAAGCCAGGCGGCCCATAAAATGCGACGGATCATCTTCTCTCTCATTTCCTGCGCGGACTTAATGCTTTCTTTTTAATATAGGCGTCTTATGGGAATTCTTTATCGGCTCATCCGGAATTTTGATATTGCTGGAAATGTCTTCCAGAGTTCTATACAGCTCTTCGGTCTGGATCGGTTTGGAAATATAGCCATCCATACCGGCGTTGAGACATTTCTCCCGGTCCCCTTTCATGGCATGCGCCGTCATGGCAATAATGGGGATGTGTTCGCCGGTGTGCTTTTCGCGCTCACGGATACGCTTCGTTGCTTCAAAACCGTTCATTACCGGCATTTGAACATCCATAAAAATAAGATCGAACGTGTGCTGAGCCAGCAGGTCGATCGCTTCCTGACCGTTATTGGCAATGGTGACCTTATGCCCGGCTTTTTCCAGGAGACGAAGGGCCAGCTTTTGATTCACCGGATTATCTTCCACCAAAAGGATATCGAGTCGGCGCTGTTCCTTCACACCAGAATCCGGCGGCGAAGCAGGCATCCACGAATCCGCATCCACTTCCCTGGCATCCGAGAATACGGTAATAATTTGATTGAGGAGCTCGGATTGTTTTATGGGTTTCATGATAAATCCAAAAACACCCTCGTCCTCCAGAATTTGCGGATCGAGGCGCTTACCGGCAGGTATCAATAGAATTTTCCGGGATGAAATTTTCCAATGGTCTTTTTCGAATTGACTGAGCGTGTGCAGCCCCGTTTTTAAACCGTCTTCTTCAAAAAGCTGAGCCTCTAAAAGGATCAAATCGTATGGACGGTGGATCTGCTTGAAAACATCCTCACCGGCCTGTACCTCAACCACATCAGGAGCGAACCCCCAATTTTCCAGCATTTCTTTGAGAATTCGCCGGCAGGTTTCCCCGGATTCCAGAACCAGAATGTTCAAATCATTCAACTGTGTGGGCAGCGGCTGCCGCTCTTCAGCATCTTTTCGAGCGATCAGCGGTAACCAGAAATGAAAAACACTGCCCTGATTCAATTCACTTTCCACCCAGATTTCTCCGCCCATCAACTCCAGGAGTTTTTTGCAAATGGTGAGTCCCAGTCCTGTACCGCCGAACCGGCGGGTGGTTGAGCCGTCAGCTTGCGTAAACGCATTGAAAATCTTTTTCTGCTGATCTTTGGAGATGCCGATCCCCGTATCGCGTACCTGGAAATAGAGATGGGTGATTTCTCCGGAATCTTTTGGCAAATATGCGGGCAGCCCATTCCCGGCACCCCGCCTGCGACGGCCCCGGCGATCCCATAAATAACACTCCACCGCCACCTCTCCGGTCTCGGTAAACTTGATGGCATTGCCCACCAGATTAATGAGAATCTGCTTCAGGCGATCCCGTTCACCGAGCAGGGCATCGGGCACGTCCGGAGCGACGTAATAATTCAATTCCAGCCCTTTTTCCTGAGCGCGCACCGCTAACATTTTCAGCGTATCGGCGACCATATCGCGCAACTGGAACTCGATAGCCTCGAGCTCGAACTTGCCGGCTTCGATTTTGGAGAAATCCAATATTTCATTAATGATGGTCAGCAAGGCTTCGCCGGAACTGGCGATGATCGTTGCGTATTCGCGCTGTTCGGAATCCAGGTTGGTTTCCAGTAGCAGCTTCGCCATGCCGATGACCCCGTTCATCGGTGTGCGGATTTCATGACTCATGTTCGCCAGAAACTGGCTCTTCGCCTGATTGGCGGCTTCAGCCGCCTCTTTCGCCTGATGCAACGCCTGTTCGGCTTTCAACCGCTCCAGTTCCGCAGACGCCCGAACGGCAAAAATTTTCAACATGGAACGCGCCATATCTTCATTGGGCAGGGATTCGCTGTGCAAGATCGCGATCAACCCGAGGGGATTCATTTTTGAATCGAACAGAGGCGTGCCCATGTAGCTTTCCACATTCATTTTCTGCAGGAACGGATCCTCCGGGAATTGTTGACGCACCTCACAAGGGAAATAACACGGCTCACGCCCCACCACGCGTTCGCATGGCGTGCCTTTCAGTTCATAGGTGAAGTTTTCGGTAATTTTGCCATATGCAGTAATTGCGCGGGTCTGGACGGTATTCGGGGGATCATCCAGCAACTCCCCGATGATGACATGATCTACCTGCAGCATCTCCGCCAAAAATTGAGCCAGCGATTTAAAAAAGGCTTCCCCGGTTGCTGCGGAAACTCCCACCGCGATATTGTGTAAAATCCGTTCGGCTTCTTTTTGGTGAGTGATGTCCCGCTGAATGGTTGCCAGGCACATGGGTTCCGAAGTATGCGGATTGCGCACCAGAAATACGTTCATCTGAACATCCAGATAGCTGCCATTCTTAAAATGGCGCAATTGTCCCTCTCCGGTCCAGAACCCCTCCCGCATCACCGTGGGCAGAATTTCTTCCTCGATGGTTTTGCGGAAGGATTCGGGACAAAATTCCTCAATCCGTCGGCGGAGGACGTTATCCCCATCCAGCCCACACATTTTTTTGCCGGCTTTGTTGATATACAGCACCTGACCGTCCAAGGAAGCGATGCCAACAAATTCATTGCTGTTTTCGACCAGTAGCGCCAATTTT
>WFVT01000321.1 GCA_015491485.1 Candidatus Zhuqueibacterota bacterium | reverse complement strand
TCTTGATCCATGTGATGGAACGTACATTGTCTTCTGTGAACGTCACAACCGAGGTAATACATGGTGAACCTCCTGAGTTTAGGTGAATGGAATATTTTAGTTTTTCACCCTCTCAACACTCGGGAGGTTCACAACATTTTTACCACTTCACAAAGAAAAGCGTAGATTCAAAAACCTTCGTGATCTTTGTGCCTTTGTGGTAATTAAACATTTTTGCCTTATGGAATCCCGTAACTTAAGCAGCCTGTTCTTGATCGCAGCATAAAAAGGCTGGAAAATGTCGCCACGTGTTCGAATATGCAAGCGTTCCTGATAACAGGCAAGATATAAACAAACTTGCCCGAATCATAAAACAAGCCTTTGTTCCTGTTTTCTGAGACGTTTTTAAAAATTTTGTTAAAAATATCTTGACAAAAAAACCATTTATATTTACAATTTGGTAAATACCAAATCAACCAAATGGACGGAAACTTCATGGACTACGACTACGAGAGGAGTCAGTTTATTCAAATGTTCGGCCAAAGTTTTTATATGGCCGGGCATAAAGCCCTTGGGGGACAGATCTTAGCGCTGCTGGTGCTACATGAAGACGGAGTGATCACGCTGGATGAAATTACCGATCGACTGCATGTGAGTAAGGGGCCGGTGAGTCAGGTGGTGCGTGAACTGTGTGAACAAGGGTTGCTGCAAAAAACCTGGAATAAAGGCAGCCGTCGCCTGTATTTTCGGTTGACGCCGAAAGCCTGGTCTCAGTCCATTCGGTTGCTGATTCATCCCTTGCAGCATCGCCTTCAGAGCATTCAACAACTGCTACACCGAATCCCGCCGGAAGCATTTGACCATCATCCCCGGAAGCAACTGAACCGTTTGATGGAAGTGTACCAGTCGTTCATTGACGGCGCCGAGCAGCTTTTAAAACAGACGGAACAAACGGAATATCGCTATCATCAGCAGGGATCGTGAGGTGGACATTTTGGGGACCCTGTGATGACCCCGGGAGCTTGCTTATGGCAAACGTATTGCGAGCGTTGTGGCCTTTAAGTTGGTGCCTGATCGTGATGGCATGTATGGGAAACGATTTCATGGAAAAACAGAGCGGCTTTGCGCAAGTCAACGGCGTGCGACTGTATTACGAACGTTCCGGACGCGGACCGGATCTGGTGCTGATCGAAGGTTTGGGAGTGGCGACCTGGTTGTGGGAAAAACAGATGCCGGAGTTTTCCCGCCATTTTACGGTATTGGCGTTCGACAACCGCGGCGTGGGGCGCTCGGATAAACCCGCCGGTCCGTATTCCATCAGGATGATGGCTGATGATCTCAAAGCCCTTTTGGATACACTGGGCATTCGCAAGACCCATGTGCTGGGGGTATCCATGGGGGGATTCATCGCATTGGATTTTGCTTACCGCTATCCGGAATACGTGGATCGGCTGGTGTTGGTGAGCACCAGTGCCGGCGGGTCGGATCACGTGCCGATGAGTCGGGAGGTTTTGCAGGAGCTGATGGCCACGGAGGGCACCCGGGAAGAGCTGGTCAGGCGAAAGCTGGCACTGGCGTTTTCGGAAGCGTTCCTGCGCAGCCCGGAGATGGAACATCAGGTGAAACTGCGATTGCAAAACCCACAGCCGCCGGAGGCGTTTATGGCGCAGGCCGCTGCTGGGGCCGGTTTTGATTTGTCAGAAGCCGTCAAAGCCATCCAGGCGCCGGCATTGGTGATGGCTGCGACAGGGGATCGGATCGTGCCGGTGCAGAACGCCCACCGCTTAGCGGCCAAACTCCCTGACAGCCGGCTGAAAATCTATGAAGGATTCGGTCATCAATTTTTTGTAGAAATACCTGAGCAGTTCAACCGGGACGTCATCGAGTTTTTAAAGCAACAATAATGTAGAACGGAGAAAGGGCGCTATCTCATGGAGCAGTTAGTGGATGCCATTGTCGAAGATTTCGGCAATGGATATGCAAGTTTCGGGCACAGCGAACTCATGGGGCGGGTGGTCGGCCTGCTTCTGTGCGCGGATCGCCCGCTGACTCTGGAGGACATCAGTCAGGAGCTGCATGTGAGCAAAAGCCCGGTAAATCAGATTTGCAAGCGGTTGGAAGAGCTCCAGCTTGTACGCAAAGCATGGGTGAAGGGCGAGCGTAAGTTTCATTATCAGATTGCGGACAATATCTTTCTTCAGGCAAGCATCAATTTATCACGGCTGAACGAAGGCAATTTGCAGATTGCAGAGCGGCACCTCGAAGCAACCGTCCGGCGCATGCAGGAGGCGACGGGGGAGGAAAAGGAGCGGCTGCGCCTGATCTGTCAGCGGCTGATCGAAATGCGCGAATTCTATCGTCATTTGCTGCGGTCCTACCGGCAGTTCATCGAGGAGTGGCAGGCCCGCCGCGATCAGCTTCCGGACGTGGACACCTATCTGCAAAAGCACTGGCCGTAAATGGGCGGGGTACCTCGCATGGGGGCTGGGGAGTCCCCTGCAGGGTGTGGTAAGCACGACAAGACCGGATCAGTCTCGCCGGGAAAATGCCGCCCGGCCCGGCGGGGGGCACTTCATTCAAACTGCGGGAGGTTTTTATGAAGGTATTATCCAAACAACCTGGATCAGGGGGAGTCCATTGCCTCATTCTGCTGGCGCTGTTGCTGATCGCGTTGCCGGTAATGGCACAATATGGCACCATTCAGGGTACCGTCATGGCGAATGATTCGGGCGAGCCTCTGGTGGGAGCCAATGTGGTCCTCGTCAACACGTCGCTGGGGAGTGCGACCGACAGCGAAGGCCGCTTCGAAATTCAGCAGGTGCCGCCGGGTCAGTACACCGTGAAAGCGATTTTTATCGGCTATCACAACATGATTCAGGAAGTGCGGTTGAATGCCGGTGAAACGGTTACGGTCAATTTCGAGCTCGAGCCGTCCACGGTGATGGGCGAAGAAATCGTGGTCAGCGCCTCGCGCCGGGTGGAAAAACTCACCGAAGCCCCGGCCACGATCATGGTCGTTAATGCGGATGAGATCGCCCGCACCACGGCTTTTACCTACGGAGAAGCGCTGGTGAAGGCCAAAGGCGTGGATATCTACCGCACCGGTATCGACGGCGTGGGCATCAATGCACGCGGCTTTATGACGGCCTACAGCTACCGCATGCAGCTCATGGCGGACGGCAAAAACGCTATGCTCCCCGGAGCCGGTCTGGCGGCCGGAAATATGTTGCCGGTCCCCAAAGAAGATATCGCCCGCATCGAAACGATCCTGGGACCGGCGTCGGCGCTGTACGGCCCCAATGCTCATAATGGGCTGGTCAATGTGGTGACCAAACATCCTCGCGATTATCCGGGCACCACCATCGCGTTCGGCGGCGGACAAAATTCCATCATGACCGGCCGGCTCCGGCATGCGCGGGCCGTCAACGAGAAATTGGCATACAAGGTGAATGTTGAATATTTGAAAGGCCAGAATTGGACCCGAAACGATACGGTCGGCTATGATAATAACGGAAAAGCCTATCTGGAAAACCCTGATCATGGTATCCTGAATTTCCGAACGTTGGCGGCGCTGTATTACAATATCACGCCGGAGGTCGAACTGATGCTGGAAGGCGGATACAGCGTCACCAATTCCATCGGCACGACCAATGTAGGACGCAATCAGCTCCTGGGCTGGAAATACGATTACGAAACCATCCGCATCTCTTCACCGCGTTTCTTTATTCAATTTTACCGAACCGGTAACGATGCCGGCCGGACCCACGCTATCGGTAACAAAGTCGCAGCGCTGATTGCCGCTGCCAACGCCGGTGTGTCCATGACCGAAGATGAGGCGATCGACCGGGTGAAATACATTGACAAATCGAAACGGTATGATTTTGAAGGTCAGTATAATACCGATATTGCCGGTTTCCGGCTGATTGTTGGATTCAATTATGAGGATAGCCGGCCGGTGAGCAATGGCACCTATCTGTCGGATACAACCGGCAACGAAATTAAAATCCGTCAGGCGGGGATCTACGGACAGGTGGAACGGGAGCTGGGCGAACGCTGGAAATTGGTGCTGGCCGGACGGTACGATACCCACGACCGGTATAAATCTCAATTCAGTCCGAGGGCGGCTGTGGTGTTCAAAGTGCCCGGGTACGGCAATTTGCGCGTCACGTATAACCGGGCTTTTCAAGCGCCGGCCATATTGCAACAGGATTTGTATCTCGGATTCGGTGCGCTGCCCGGTGGAATACCGGTACGCTTGCGCGGCAATGGTCACGGGTTCACGCTTTCCGACGGCACGGTCATCGACCCCCTGGAGCCGGAAGTCAACGAGACGTTTGAAATCGGCTATAAAGGCCTGATCACGAAAAACGTGTTTATCGATGTAAACGCCTACCGCAGCAAGTATCAAAATTTCATCAGTCCGCTCACCGCCATTACCTCCTTTGCTGATCCGAGCAATCCGGTCTTTCCGGTGAAGCAGGGCGATGTGGCCATTCCGTTCGAATACGTGCTCACCTACCGCAACTTCGGCCGGGTGAACATCAATGGCCTCGAGCTGGGTGTGAGCTACCAGATCGACCCACGCGTGAATGTGTGGTTCAATTATTCCTACATTAACCCGGTCGATCTCGAAGACCCGCAAAACGATTTCAACAAAGACGGCAAATTCGACGAGCTTTCTTTCAACACCCCGAAAAACAAGTTCAATGTTGGAGCAAGTTTTGCCAATTTGGTAGGACGGGGCACTTACCTTTCCATCGCAGTACGCCGGGTGGATGAGTACGATTTCATTTCCGGCCGGCACCGTGCCACCAAAGCCGGTAAAGGCACCGGCAGCCTCAATTTCAAAGATGAAGGGCCGCTGGGCGGCTTCACCACGGTGGATATCGGCTTTTCGTATCAGTTTAACCCGAAGGCGCAGTTGAACATTTCGGCAACGAATATTTTCGACACGCCGCTTCGGGAGATGGTGGCGTCGCCGGCAACGAGGCGGCTCATCACGGCTGAAGTCCGGTATCAATTGCCATAAAAAACGCCACCGCATCTTCCGGCGGCTGGGGTGAACCGGAAATCCCATGCGGCCGGAGGGTGCGGTGAAATCGCATGTCAATCTTGAAAATTTTGGAATGAGTCCTATGCGTTTAGGTGGAAAGACGGCGATTGTCACGGGCGGCGCGCGCGGCATCGGGCGGGAAACCTGCCTGACGTTTGCCCGCGAAGGCGCCAATGTCGTGATCGCTGATTTGGATGTGGATGCGGGGCAAACCCTGGTGGCTGAAATCAATCAACAGGGGCAAGCCCTGTTTGTAAAGACCGATGTCACCCGGCCCGATGAGGTGCAGGCGCTGATGCAGGCGACCCTCGACCGCTTCGGTCGGCTGGATATTCTGGTCAACAACGCCGGCATCACCGCCGACGCGCGACTGGTGAAAATGGACCTGGAGCAGTGGCAGCGTGTCATCGACGTGAATTTGAAGGGCGTGTTTCTGTGCGGTCAGGCGGCGGCGCGCATCATGGAGCAGCAGGGCGAGGGCGGCGTGATTCTCAACGCGGCGTCCATCGTGGCGCTGTATGGTAATTTCGGGCAGAGCAACTATGTCGCCACCAAGGCCGGGGTGATCGGCATGACCAAAACCTGGGCGCGCGAACTGGGCCGCAGCCAGATCCGCGTAAACGCTGTCGCGCCCGGATTCATCGCCACGGAAATGATCCAGACCATTCCCGATAAAGTCATTGCCATGGTGAAAGAGAAAACGCCGCTGGGCCGCATGGGCGAGCCGAAAGATGTGGCCAATGCCTATCTGTTTCTGGCCTCAGACGAGGCGCGTTTCATCACCGGCGCCGTGCTGTCCGTGGACGGCGGACTGGTGTTTTAGCCGCAAGTTCAAAACGTAATCATTTTTTCTACCGGAGCAGTGGTTTGGAAAAGCGAATTCGTGTCAACGGTATTGAGCTACATGTGGAAACGGAGGGAAGGGGTGAGCCGTTGCTGTGTATCCCCGGGCTGGGCGCGGGGAACTGGTTGTGGCACTGGAACCGCGCCGTGCTGACGCGGCATTTTCAGTGCATTTTTCCCGAGCTGCGCGGCAGCGGGCGTTCGGACAAACCGGACGAGCGCTATACGATTTCATTGTTTGCGCACGATATGAAGGCGCTGATGGATGCGCTCGGCGTCGAACGGGCGCATGTGCTGGCGGTGTCCATGGGCGGCTTCGTGGCGCAGTACATGGCGGCTAACTGGCCCGATCGCGTGGGCAAGCTGGTCCTGGCCAGCACTTCCTTGGGCGGGCAGGTGCAGGAAGGGCCCACCGGTGACGTACTCAGCCGGCTGATCCGGCCGCGTGGCAAAACCAAAAAGGACCGGCTCGAGGATGCCTACCAGTTGAATTTCAGCCGCGAATTTTGCGAGCGGCAGCGCCCGGTGCTGGATTTCATCACCGAGTGGCGTGTGCGGCTGCCGCAGCCGGAGTATGCGTATTACCGGCAACTTCTGGCCGGCAATGCGTTCGATGGCCGGCATCTGGCGCGCAAAATCAAAGCGCCGACCCTCATTTGCGCCGGCCGGGATGATCCAACGGTGCCGCTGGTGAATGCACAGGCGCTCAAAAATTATATCCAGCAAGCGCGCTTGCTGGTATTCGAGGGCAAGCACCTGTTTTTTATCGAACATGCAGACGCCTTCAACGAGGCCGTGCTGGCGTTTTTGCTGCAGGACCGACTTCCGCAACCCGAGAAAATCGTGACCGAAAAAGCCGTGTCGTAAACACCGGGGCTGTCCAAAAACAGAAGAATTGCCCCAAAATCGTCATGCCCGCAGAATCGGGCATCCAGGAGACACAACCCCTTATGGATTCCCGTTTTCGCGGGAATGACGCTGAATGGAGGTTTTTGGACGGCCCCGGAATCGAGCGAACGGCTGTGACGATGGAGTCCGTGCGGCTATCTGCCATTGCGGCTGTGAGCAGCGACGGAATGCGCGCCGCTGAAAGATCGGAATCGCCTATCCCGATCGCTGCAGGGCAGAATTGAATCCATGTCAAAAGCATTGACGCGGCTGGAAAGGACGAATTAACGTATCCGTCCGATGAAGGGCATCTCGGCAATAGCAGATTCTATCTGTTCCAAATTTTATACTTGCTGGTCGCCCCTTTCCTACTATCCCGAAGCCTCCGGCCATGATTTTTTAACTAGCCCGAGGCCTCTGGCCGAGGGGGCGCTCGGCGAGGACGCCTCGCGTTAGATTACCAGTTAGGATATCTACGAGCCGTGAAAATCAACCTGTATTTCCCAGGACGGATACGTTAATTCGTCCCTTTCCAGCCGCGTCAATGCTTTTGCCAACGGTTCGGTTCTGCCCTGCAGCGATCGGGTTAGGCGATTCCGATCTTTCAGCGGCGCGCGTTCCGTCGCTGCTCACAGCCATAATGGCAG
>WFVT01000320.1 GCA_015491485.1 Candidatus Zhuqueibacterota bacterium | reverse complement strand
TGGAAAGCATGTATTCACGCGCAAGATGGTGATGATCAAGTAGGTGGAGGGGGGCGCTGCAGAGGACTCGAATCGCTTCGAAAATATGAGTAAGCCGGAAGCCGCTGTTCGGCGGTTTCCGGCTTGTTTGCTTTCTGTGGATCAGGTTCCGGTGATTGAAAAAGGAGGGGGGAACATCGGCGGCATACTCAGAAATCATCATATCCGTTTCTGGAGGAATGCTGCGGCATGCAAAGTTACGGGCAGTCCCGATTTGGCCGAGCCGGTGCATGAAAGCTCAAGCTCACACGAGCAGAGCGTGTGACCGACGTTGGCAGAGATTGATAATCCCATCAGTGTGATTTTTTCGATCCATTTACTTCACCGTTCGGCCACCGGGATCGTGCGGCTTTTTCAACAAATCCGGGAAAAGCGCTTGCAACCGTTCCAGGTTCCGCCTGGCGATTTGATCTCCGGGATTGAGGGCTACCGCCTGTTGCCAGGCGCGGGCGGCTTTACTCCACCGCCGCTGACGCGCATAGATGAGGCCCATGTTGGTGTAAACGATCGCCGCCCGAGAATCATATTGCAGGGCTTTTTCATACGCCTGCAGCGCCTCCCGTTGCCGGTTCAACTCCAGATAAAATGTTCCCAGTTCGAAAAAGGTACGCGCCGAAGGCACGTTTCGTGCGGCCAGTCGCAAAACCGGCTCGGCTTCCAGGAAACGCCTCCGCAATTTTAACCGGTAAGCCAGACCGATATATGGTTCCGGAAACGCCGGCGACAGCGCCACCGTGGCGCGCAGAAAATCCTCCGCCGCAAGGGAATCCATCGTGGTTTGCGCCTGATAGTACAGCTCATCGATTAGAAATTGCTGCATCTGCCGGTACACCCCGGGCAGAGACTGCGGCTTCTCCATCTCGGCGGTCTGTTGTTCAATCAGCCGCGCCGCAGACCGTGGCAGATTGGCATATACCTGACCGGCGGCGCGCCACAACAAAAAAATCCAGCGGTTGAGCCGCTCGACCTGTACTTGCTCCAGCGAATCCGCATCCGGCAGCGGAGGCGCCGAGCGGATCCGGCTCAGCCGGGTAAACATTTTGGCGGCAAAGTCGGGGCGGGGCAATTCGTGGGGGAATCCGGTTACCGGCAAATCATCGGTGTTGATCGGCGCACCTGCGCTGAACGCATCGAGATCGGCATCTGCGGCGATGAACAGACTGGACAGAGCCGGAATCGTATCCAGGCCCTCCGGCTGCAACACCTTTCGCACCACCGGATTGCCGAGTTTGCCGGACAGGTTTTTGCCATGGAGCGTAACCGGGGCGTCCCCGGCGATGAGCATCGTGTGTCCAATCCGGTCCTGCATCCCCCCGAACCATAAACTCACATGCGGAAACTCCGACCGGATAGTGGCGATAATGGTGCGGTAATGTTCCGGTGAAAGTGCGTGCATGGGCAGCCATTGTAAAAACACGCCTCCCGGACGCAAACGTTCGCGGCAGGCCCGGTAATATTCGCGCGTGTATAGCAGCCAGCTATCCGCACCGGTCGGATGTGTGGCATCGGCTGTAATGATGTCATAGAATTGCCGCCGCGTTTGTAGATAATAGCGACCGTCTTCAATCACCAGTTGCAGGCCGCTTTGGCGGAGTACATCCACATTCTCCTTCGCAAAAACCTGCCCGATTTCCGCTGCGTGAGGATTGATTTCCACGCAGGTGAGGCCGGGGAGTGACAGTTGACCGAGGTAGCCGCTTACGATGCCGGCGCCGAAAGTCACCACCAGAGCATCCCGGGGCTGATTGTGCAGCAAATAAGGGAGCAACGCCATCAACTTGAACGTGCGCATGGAGGTGGCGTCGGTAGCGACCTCGGTGATGTTGTTGATGTCGAAGACCCGCAACTTCTGATCCGGCGTCTGATACACGGCCAGAGTGCCGATGCTGGATTCGCGGTAATAGGCGAATTCATAGCCGCCGGGCGGCTGAGTGAGCGGTGTCCTCGGCACCAACAGCAATCCTGCCAGAATGACGCCGGTCAATCCGGCGATGAGGAACGCCGGCTGCCGCCGGATTTTACGGTCTTGTGAATCCGCGAACAGCGGTAAGGCAGCAAACGCCGCCACCGCAGACAGCAGCAACAGGCTGTTTTGGATGCCCAGCCATTGTAAAAAGGCCGTGGCGACCAGAAGAGCCCCCAAAACCGCCCCCAGGGTATTGGCAGCCAGCATGCGACCAAAGCCGGGCCCGGTTTCATCCGTACGGGATACAGCCAGTTTCATGGCCACCGGTAACAGCATGCCGGAGCACAGCGCCGCCGGCAGCATAATCGCCAAGGCCAGGAGAAAATGCTGTACCAGCAATCCGGCCAGGGAGTCGGTTGCGCCGATTGCACTGTTTTTGAGGATCCAATGAAACGCCGGCAGTGACAGCGCTCCGAGCACCGCCAGGGCAAAAAGCAGCCACGCGACGGCGCTTTCGCGATGCAGACGCCGATCGATGAGTGGGGCAACCAACAGGCTGCCGATCGCCAGGCTGAACAGATAAGCGGTTAGGGTGGTACTGAAAGCCCAGGTGCTGTTGCCGAGCACCAGAATCAGCATTTTGGTCCAGACAATCTCGTAGCCGAGGCCCACGAGTCCGGCTGCAGCCACGGCGACGCTCAGGCGGCGTTGGCGGGAGGCAGAAGCCCATTGAGAGGGGGGCATTTCCGTGTTGGGTAATTCGGCCGCCGGCGCTGGGGCGTCGTATTTTCCGGCCAGCCGGAAGGCAAATCCGGCAATCAGGAAGTTCAGCGCCGCTGCAATCAAACTGCTGGCTTGCATACCCAGAGAAGGTAACCACACGAATCCGGCCACCGCCGCCCCCAGAGCGGCGCCCAGTGTGTTGATGCCGTATAGCAGCGAAGCCGTGCGTCCCATCTGAGGAAGCCGGGTACGCATGGCCTGTGCGAGCACCGGAAGGGTCCCGCCCATAAGCGTGGTCGGCAACAGCAAGAGCAGAATCGCCAGGACGAAACGGAAGCTCAGCATCAGGGTGCCTGAAAACCGATCCAGCGGAAGCAGGCTGTGCGCCCACTGAGCGGCTGACAGCAGCAGCGGGAATGCGAGGGCGTAAAGGCCGATCAGTACTTCAAGAACCGCATAGGTGCGTAAGGGGCGGGCCAGCCGACGGGACCGGTGCCCCCAAAAGTAGCTCCCGGCCGCCAGGCCGGCCATAAAGGCCGCCAGGGTCGCGCTGACGGCGTAAATGGAGACTCCAAAAATCAGGGTGAGTTGACGGGTCCAGATCACTTCATATACCAGCGCAGCAAAACCGGAAATGAATATCAAAAGGAGAAAGAGGATGTAAAATGCCATAATTGGACCTTTGGATTTAGGGGAGCCGTGTTTTGAAAGGTTTGATGAAATATAGACCGTTCAGAGAACCGATGCAACCCGGAAAGGATGAATCAGCGGGTGATCCAGATTTTCCCAGGGTTGTCATTGAATTCAAGTTGAATGTGGCGTCTCGCACCATCATCAGCGCTGACCAAATTCCAAAAATTTCTGCGCCCTCGGCGAAACCCGGCGTTTTTTTTGTGGAAGATTTTTTCGATTCTTCTGTCGAAGCAAAACCATCCCGGCAATCGTGTTAATTCGGTCAAGGAACAGCTTTTGACAGGATTGACCGGATCAACTTGATATTTCATGGAACACGGATCATAGCGGATTCACATCGATTAACACGGATTTTAGTTGTTTGGCACAGTATCATTTCGACCGCTTAAATTAGGGTTCGATGGGTGTTTATCCCCTCAAAAAAGCCGTTTTTGACGGGATCAACCGGATCAGCAGGATTTTTAAAACCGGAAGCAGGAAATTGGGAAACCATTCTTGTAAAATTCATGCCAAAAAAATTTGTGCTGTTTCGCGTCACCTGCTTTATCGGAGTTCTGTACCGAACCGATCTCTGCGCACTCTGCGCCTCTGCGAGAGTATAAAATCAATTGCCATTCCGTTTGTTGATGAGATGACGTCGTCGCTTCGCTGCTCGCAATGATGGTGTAGGCTTGG
>WFVT01000319.1 GCA_015491485.1 Candidatus Zhuqueibacterota bacterium | reverse complement strand
GCACCATCTCCTTCGTCAGCACCCCGCCGACCGACAACCCCACAAATACATCCGCGCCTTCGATGGCATCCGCCAGAGTACGCGCATCGGTTTCTGCGGCCAGTTCGGCTTTGTACGGATTCATGCCCGCAGACCGCCCCTTGTAAATCACGCCGCGGGAATCGCAGAGGATGAAATTTTCCCGGCGGAGGCCGAGCGATAGAAAATAGTGCACGCAGGCGATTCCGGCGGCGCCCGCGCCATTGAATACGACCTTGATATCCCGAATGTCCTTGCCGATCAGTTCCAGCGCGTTCAGCAGGGCCGCACCGGCGATGATGGCCGTGCCGTGCTGGTCATCATGAAACACCGGAATGCGCATTTCCTGGCGCAACCGCTCTTCGATGTAAAAGCATTCCGGCGCTTTGATGTCCTCCAGATTCACGCCGCCAAACGTCGGCTCCAGCAGTTTAACCACCCGAATGACCTCGTCCGGATCGGTGGAATCGACTTCGAGATCGAAGACATCGATATCGGCGAACCGTTTGAATAGGACACCTTTGCCTTCCATGACCGGCTTGCTGGCCGCCGCTCCGATGTTGCCCAGCCCCAGCACGGCCGTGCCGTTGGACACCACCGCCACCAGATTGCCCTTCGCCGTGTAGTCGAAAATGCGCTCGGGTTTGCTTTGAATGTCCCGGCAAGGCTCGGCAACACCGGGCGTGTACGCCAGGGACAGGTCCTTCTGCGTGGCGCAGGGTTTGGTCAGATGAATTTCAATTTTGCCCGGACTGCCCTGGCTGTGATAGCGCAACGCCTCTTCTCGATCGATCATGATGACACACCTCATTTCTTCGTTTACACACCGTATCGCCAACCTGTCACAGGGGTTACACCGCAAAGCTATCGAGAGGCGTCGGCATTAGCTGGGCTTGTGGCGCAGAAATTCCTCAAATTCCCGCTGCTGCCGCAAATTGCGTATGAAATAGAAGACGTACAGCAAAATCGCAACGATCCCCACGCCGATCCAGAATACCGGAATTCCCCGCTTCTCTTCGGGCATCACCGGTGGTGCACTTTCTTCAGCAGGCACCGCCGTTTCTTCTCCGGTCAGGACCTCCGGCGCTTTTTCCGTTTTAGCGGGCGGAGTCATTTCAATGGGCCTGGCGTGTTCGGCTTTCACATAAGCAAGATTCCCCTGATAATGAATCTGATACCATCCCGACTGAGTAAGGCCCGTGTAACTGAAGATCTCGCCCTTTTTCGCCTTGCCGATGGCCTGATACATTTCCGATGGATACTTTCGAATGGCGGCTTCCTCGACAATGATGCGCAATTTTTTCTCTTGATTGGCTGAAATTTGAGAAACCGCCTTTTCTGCGTCCATCCCAAGGGCCAGAATGCATGCCAGCCCCAGGCCCCGGATCACAATATGATGACCCAACATGACTTACCTCCTATCGCCCCAGTTTTCCACGATTTTGGTTCCACGATATAAATACAAAATCCAGCAGCACCACTCCTGGATGCAAGCCTGATACAAAGTATGCGGTGAGTCAACCTTCCATTTAGTCCCTCACCGCCGTTCCCGCGGCAGTGTACAGCCCCGGCCAGCGAACTCCAGTTCATCATTGGAGCCTGTCATACATAAGCGCTTTCCCGCCATCATCCATCGGATCACCCGCCGGTCCCCGGACGTGACGGTTTTTCCGTATTCGATCATCTTGTGCACGGCGGGACCATCGCAGCAGGTCGTTCCTCTCCATCGCCCGGCGGTCTCGCCTTCCCCTTCAAGCCGTGATATGATCACTGGGATTCGGTCACGACTATCGATTCTGCGCCATGTTGGTTGCAGGTGCGGTCCTTTTTCAACCTCATTTCAGCTTGAAATGAACCGGAATGGAAACCCAAACCTTGACCGGTAAGTCTCGCTGCATCGCCGGTTTCCATTTCACTTGCATCAGTGCATCGATTGCCGCTTCTTCGAATCCGACTTTTCCGCCGTGGGCTTTCATCACTTTGGTTTTCAGGGGCCTCCCCTGCTCGTCCACCAGAACGGCGATCACCACCATGCCCTCGATGCCGGCCTTTTTGGCGATTTCCGGATAGACCAGGACCTTGCGCAGCGCCGCCATGCCGCCGATGATTTGCGGCGGTTCGTCATACGGGACAAACATGGGAACTTCTTCGGACCATTCTTCGGGGGGTGGACCCGGTGGTGGTGGGATCTCGCTTAAATCGAATTCGGTCGGTTCAATGGTTTCGTCCTCAGGAACGTCCTCGCTTTCGGTCGGAATGGGCACCGCAGGACGCGCCGGCGGCGGGGGCCGATAGGTCTGCTCGGTTGGCGGGATTTCTTCAACCTCGATCTGCATTTCTACCGGCTCGACGTTCAGTTCCGTACGGAACTCGGTTCGAAAGGCTTGCAGGAGCAGAAGATTGATCAGTAACGATCCAATCAATCCCAGTTCCAGGGTTTTGGGATACTGCTCCTTCAGTGGATCGTGTCGTACTTTTTGCAATGACATGATATTCACCTTCATTTAAGTCATCGCGTCGGAATCCTCCTTTTTGTTTTAATGATGACGTTTCCCGCAGATGCAAGTATTAGCCATTCTTATAACAGTGCAACAACCGTTCCGGGATCGACCAGATTCTTACCGCCTCTATCGTCTTGATAATCAGTAAACTAACAGCAGAGGTCCATTTCCCGAAGCCGCTCGTTGTTTATCAAATTTAGGAAGCCAGAGCAATCCTTCCCAATAATGAGAACCTCTGCCTTTTCCACTCATTTAACCTTGTAAAATGAAAAAGAGTTTGATCAGACGGTTGAGGAAAGGCTTTTTTGAATTGTTAAGCGAAGGCGTTAAGCCAATAGTTTGTGGAAGGTCATGAGGGCAAGAAGCAAGGGGAGGTATAAAATGGAGGCAAACAGCACCTGCCGTGCCTGACGGTTGTTGGGAGTACGAGACAGGAGCCAACCGGAGTAGAGGTATCCCAGTCCCAAAACGGCCGCACCGAAGGCATACACCGCACCCATCCAGCCGAAAACCGTGGGCAACAGGCTGATCACCAGCAATGCCAGGCAGTTGCCGATAATCTGCCGGACCGTTTTGGCGCCGTAGGGATCGGCAAGCGGCAGCACGCGAATGCCGCCGCGGGCGTAATCGTCTTTATACAACCAGGCGATGGCAAGAAAGTGCGGCAACTGCCAGAAAAACAATACGCCGAACAGCACCCAGGCATGCCAGTCCGCATCTCCACGCGCAGCGGCCCATCCTCCTACAGGCGGCAGGGCGCCCGGTACCGCGCCGACAACTGTGGAGAACGTCGTCTTCCGCTTCATGGGCGTGTAAATGAAAACATAACTCAGCAGGGTCACCGCCGCCAGAAATGCCGTCAGCGCATTGATTTTCACATAGAGGAGAACGATGCCGGCGATGGAAATCACTGTGCCAAACGCCAGTCCTTCCCGGCGGGATATGCGGCCGGAAGGAATGGGACGCTTGCACGTTCGTTTCATCTGCGCATCGATGCGGCTTTCAGCCACCTGATTCAAGGCGCTGGTGCCTCCCGCGACCAGTCCGATGCCAAGCAGCGTAATGGCCATGTGCAGCCAATGGATTGGTTGGTTCAGGCCCAGATAATATCCCACCATGGCCGAGATGAGAACCATAAAGGTCACGCCCGGTTTGGTGAGTTCGTAATAGGCTGCGATGTGTGAGCGTACGGTTTGAAGGTTGATATTCATGATGCTTAGGAAGAATGGTCTCCGCGTTGAAATTGAATCCTAAAAATAATAATTATCTCTGAAAATGCAAATATTTTTTAATAAGCGGCTGCTTTTCGCGCCGGAAAGCGGGCAAGCCTGCTTATCCAGCCTAACCGATGGAAAAACCGGGACTCAGAAGCTCACCACAGCGCAGGCAATACTAAAAGTAACGCAAGCATCTTGCTTGCGATTCCCTTACAGTAGCGCAAGCATCCTTGCTTGCGATTTCGCGTTGTTGAACGGCTGAAATTAAAAATCCACAAACTGACAGCACCCCCACGCTGGCAGGGTTCAAAAGCCCTGCCAGCGTTTGTTTTACAAAACCCCCGAATCCGGAGCCTCAGGCCGGATGCTTGCGCTACATTGGACGCCCGGCTGCAGGGCAAATTTTAAAAAAACAAAAACCGCAAGCTGGGAGCTTGCGCTACTGTTGATTCGCAAATTTCCCGAAGCCGGAGCCTCAAGCTGAATGCTTGCGCTACAAAATTCATTTTATCATTTTGCCCATTTTTCAGTCATTTTAAAAAAGGACTTGCTGAGGAGACGACCGATGAAAAAACATATCTCGATTCTCGTTGCCCTTCTACTTTTCCCGCTTTTGCTGTCTGCATCGGATGAAGCGTTCTACCCCGGTGCACAATACAATCCCTCCGTACCAACGCCCAAATCGGTTCTGGGATACGCTATCGGTGAGTATTTCACCGATCATTATCAAATGGAACAGTACATCCACGCACTGGAACAGGCGCGGCCGGAGCGCGTGAAAGTGATCCGCATCGGTCAGTCGGTGGAACGGCGCAACATGTATCTGGTCATCATCAGTGCGCCGGAAAACATGCAGCGCCTCGAAGAAATCCGCCGGGCCGTTGGCCGTCTGCGCGATCCGCGAAAAACCACCCCTGCCGAAGCGCAGCGCATTGCCGAAACCACACCGGCCATCGCCTGGATGAACTACGCCAACGACGGCAACGAATCGGCGGCGTTCGAAGCCTGTCTGCAAGTGGCTTATCATTTTGCCGCCGGCGAAGATGCAGAAACGCTGTCCATTCTGAAGAATGCAGTGATTGTGCTCAATCCCGCTCACAACCCGGAAAGCCACCAGCGCTACATCGCCTGGATGAAAGCCTCTATCGTCGGGCCCAACGGCACCGCCGACCGCAACGCCGCCGAGCATCACGGCGATTGGCGCATGAGCACCAACAACAACCACTATCAAATCGATCTCAACCGCGATGCCTTTGCCGCGTCGCAACAGGAAACGCAGATTGTGGTGGAACAGCTCCAGCGCTGGCACCCGCAGGTGTTTGTGGATCACCACGGAGAAACCAATGAGTATTTTTTCGCGCCGTACGCCATCCCGGTGAACACGAACCTGCCGCCCTCCACTGCTAAATGGGCCGAAGTGTTCGGCAAAAACAACAGCCGCGCGTTTGATCATTACGGCTGGACCTATTTCGCCCGTGAAGTGTTCGATCTGCACTATCCGGGCTACTGGGACTCGTACCCGGCGCTCAACGGCGCCATCGGCATGACGTACGAAACCGACGGCGGCGGCCGCAAAGGGCTGCGCTTCGAGCGCACCGATGGGACCATTCTCACCTTTCGCGATGGTATCCATCGTCACGTGGTAGCGAGCATCACCACGATCAAAACGGCGGCAGACAACCGAAAAGCGCTCCTGCGCGATTATTACGATTTCTTCCGCACCGGTATGCAGGAAGCCCGAAACGAGCCGATCAAACACATCGTGCTGGTGCCCGGGAAACGTCCCGACCTGACGCGGGCGCTGGTGGAACTGCTGTTGCGGCACCGCATCGAAGTGTACCGGACATCAGCTCCGGTTACGCTCGACCGTGCGCTGGATTATCTGCACGGCACAACCGGCCGTAAAACCATTCCGGCGGGAAGCTATATCGTTCCGCTTGAACAACCGCAAAAACGGCTGGCCAAAACCCTTCTGGAACGCGACACCCGCATCGAAGAAGCATTCTTGAAGCTTGCCCGAGAAAGATACCGGTACAATCAATCCGTAGGAGAGAAAGCGCCCAAGGAGCGGCTGGGATTTTACGACGTCACCGCCTGGAGCCTGCCGCTGGCCTACGGGATCGAAGCGTATGGTGCCTTACAGCCGGTAAAAGGGCGGCTCACCAAAGTGGAGCGCGTGACGCCGCCTCAAGGGGGCATTGCCGACAGCGGCGAAAAATCCATTTACGGATTTGCATTTTCAGCCAACACCGTCAGCGGCATGCGGCTGCTGGTGCGGTTGCTGGCAAACGATTACCGGGTGTCCATATCGCGTAAACCCGTACAACTTGAGGATCAAACCTTTCCGCCGGGGACGGCGCTGTTGCGTGTCAAGCGCAATCCGAAAGACCTGCGTGAGCGGCTGGCACAATGGGCTCAGGAGCTGCATGTCACGGTCACCCCGCTTTCCACCGCCTGGACACCGAAAGGCATTTTCTGGGGATCAGGCAACCTCATCCATCTCAAAAAACCTCGCATCGCCGTGATTACGGAAGAGCCGACCCGGCAGACGTCCTACGGGGCCATCTGGTTCACGCTGGAAAAACAGTACGGGGTGCCGTTCACCGCCATCCGGTTGGATTATTTCCAGCGGGTGAATCTTTATGATTATAATGTGCTCGTGTTTCCGCCCGGAAATGCCGCCGGATACGAACGCGCGCTGGGGAAAACCGGCATTCAAAAAATCAAGGAATGGATTCAAAACGGCGGTGTGTTCGTGGGGATCAAAGACGGTGCCGCATTTGCCACGCGCGAAACCGTAAATTGGACCAGCGCACGGCTATTGGGGCAGAAACCGGCGGCTCCCCCAAAAAGCAAAACGACGGCTGCCGATACCGGCAAGAAAGCGGTTAAACCGGACTTCACCCCCGGCGCGATCCTGAAAGTCAAGTTGGATACCCATCATTTTCTGGCGCTGGGTTATGATGACCACATTCCCGTGCTGGTGTATTCCAACCGGATTTTTACACCGAGCCAACAGGGCGCCAATGTCGGCCGGTTTGTCAGCAAGGACGTCCGCATCAGCGGATTCATCTGGGAGAAAACCGAAAAGCGGTTTCCGGATCAGGCCTATCTTATTCATGAGCCCATGGGCCGCGGCCATGTGATTCTGTTTGCCGAGGAGCCGATTTTCCGCACGTACTGGCGCGGCCTTGAAAAACTGTTCTTAAACAGTTTGATCCTGGGCCCGAGCCTGTCGGCGAACCGGCGCGGTTATTGAGAGAAACAGCGGCGATCACACACGATCCGGACGATGCCATGCTGCCGATGACGGCATCCGGCGGTATATGGACTGTCTTCGCCGACAGCCATCATACATAACGGCTGATGAACCCGTTTTTTGATCTGCAACTCTATGCATGAATCGACGTAAAATGAATGTTTGTAAAAAACCATCTAACCGGGGAACTCCCCACGGACCCATCTACACGAGGAGGTGTTATGCGTTTATTCAAAACGCTGCTTTTCGGCCTGCTGGCCGGCTGTCTCTTGCTGCCTGCTGTAACCCGGGCCGGCGCCAACAAGGATGACGTCTCGTTCCGCATTCCAGACATTCCGTATAAAAAATTCGTTCTGGACAACGGCCTCACTTTGATCGTGCATGAAGATCACAAAGCCCCGATCGTGGCGGTCAATGTATGGTACCATGTCGGTTCCAAAAACGAAAAGCCCGGCAAGACCGGTTTCGCGCATCTATTTGAACATCTGATGTTCAACGGCAGTGAAAATTTCAACGATGATTATTTCCAGGCGCTGGAACGGGTCGGCGCCACCGATCTCAACGGTACCACCAACCGAGATCGTACCAATTATTTCCAAAACGTGCCCACGTCTGCACTCGATTTGGTCCTGTGGTTGGAATC
Source organism: Candidatus Zhuqueibacterota bacterium (assembly GCA_015491485.1). Lineage (GTDB taxonomy): Bacteria > Zhuqueibacterota > Zhuqueibacteria > Zhuqueibacterales > Geothermadaptataceae > Hydrothermovivens. The sequence goes on along the minus strand of WFVT01000319.1, from coordinate 12,342 downwards.
CGACCGTATGGGGCATCTACTCGGAGCCATCGATCAGGCCAAACTGGATGAACAGCGAGGGGTGGTCCAAAATGAGAAACGGCAGGGCGAGAACCGTCCTTATGGCCGTGTATTCAACATCATCGCCCAGAACACCTTTCCCAAAGGGCATCCGTATAGCTGGACCACGATCGGCTCCATGGAAGACCTGAACGCGGCCAGCCTCGAGGACGTCCGTGAGTGGTTCAAAACCTATTACGGCGCGGCCAACGCCGTGCTGGTGATCGCCGGCGATGTGGATGCCGAAACCGTGAAAGACAAAGTGGAAAAATACTTTGGTGATATTCCCTCCGGCCCGCCGGTAGCCAAACAGGACGTGTGGATTGCCAAACGCACCGGCGAACACCGCATGGTGATGCAGGATCGCGTCCCGCAGCCGCGGGTGTACAAAGTGTGGAACGTGCCGGAATGGGGAAACCGCGAGCTGGTTTATCTGGACCTGGTCAGCGATATCCTGTCCTCCGGTAAAACATCCCGGCTCTATAAGCGGCTGGTGTATGATGAGCAGATTGCCACGGATGTGGCGGCCTATGTTTATACCGGTGAAATCGCCAGCCAGTTTATCATACAGGCCACCGCCCGTCCGGGAGTGGAGTTGCAGAAAGTGGAGCAGGCTCTAAACGAGGAGCTGGCGCGCTTCCTGGCCGAGGGACCGACCGAAAAGGAGCTGCGCCGGGTGAAAGTCCAATATTTCTCCAACTTTGTCCGCGGCATCGAACGCATCGGCGGATTCGGCGGTAAATCGGACATCCTGGCGATGAACCAGGTGTATGGCGGACGACCGGATTATTACAAAACCACGCTGCAATTTGTGAAAGAGGCCACCCCCTCCGATGCGCTCACGGCAGCAAAGAAGTGGCTCTCCGACGGCGTGTTTGTTCTGGAAGTGCATCCGTTCCCGAAATACAAGACCCTGAAAACCGATGTGGATCGCTCGAAACTGCCCGAACCCGGTCCACCGCCGACCGCCAAATTTCCGAAATTGCAAAAAGCCACGCTGTCCAACGGACTCAAGATCATTCTCGCGAAACGCCACACCATACCGGTGGTGAACTTCAATTTGCTGGTGGATGCGGGTTATGCCGCCGATCAATTTGCGCTTCCGGGCACGGCCAACCTCACGATGAACATGCTCGACGAGGGCACGAAAAAGCGCACCGCTCTCGAGATCAGCGAGGAACTTGCCATGCTGGGCGCGCGGCTGAGCACCGGATCCAATCTGGATCTGTCGGTGGTATCGCTGTCGGCGCTGAAAGAAAATCTCGATCGATCGCTGGACATTTTCGCCGATGTCGTTCTCAATCCCAGCTTTCCGGAGGCCGATTTCAACCGGTTGAAGAAACAGCAACTTGCGGCGATCCAACGGGAAAAAGCCAACCCGGTGCAAATGGCCCTGCGAGTGTTCCCGAAACTGCTGTACGGCGAAAATCATGCTTACGGCAATCCGTTCACCGGCTCGGGAACCGAGGAATCGGTGCGCAAGCTCACTCGCGATGATCTGAAAAAATTCCACCGTACCTGGTTTAAGCCCAACAACGCCACGCTGGTGGTGGTCGGCGACATCACGCTGAAAGAGCTGAAAGGAAAACTGGAAACCTATTTCAAGAACTGGAAACCGGGCGATGTGCCGAAAAAGAATATCGCGCCGGTATCGCACAAAAAGAGCCAGATGGTGTACATCATGGATAAACCCGGCGCCATTCAATCGATCATTTTCGCGGCTCATGTCGCTCCGCCGAAAAATAATCCCGATGAAATCGCCATCGAAACTCTGAACAACATCCTGGGCGGCACCTTTACCGCACGCATCAACATGAATCTGCGCGAGGACAAACACTGGTCGTATGGCGCGCGCTCCCTGCTCATCGATGCGCGCGGACAGCGGCCGTTTCTGGTGTATGCGCCGGTGCAGTCAGACAAAACCAAAGAATCCATGCAGGAAATCGCCAGGGAACTGAACGACATCCTTTCCACCCGGCCCCCGACACAGGACGAACTCGACAAAATCAAGAAGAACCGAGTCTTGCGCCTGCCGGGATTGTGGGAAACCATGAATGCAGTCGCCGGTTCCATCACCCAGATGGTGCGCTTTGGCCTTCCGGATGATTACTGGAATCGCTATCCCGACATGATCCGTTCGCTGAATCTGCAGCAAATTCAAAGCGCGGCCAAAACGCTTTTGCATCCGGACAAGATTGTCTGGCTGGTGGTGGGCGACCGCGAGAAGATCGAATCCGGCATTCGCGACCTCGGCTACGGTCCGATTTATTTCGTGGATGCCGATGGCAATTTGCTCCAATAAGGCAAATACGCCAAGAATCCCATGCCAGGACGGCGTGGGATATCGTTTGCTTCCGAAATCGCAATAGTTCGGCCGGCCCATGCCGGGCCGGTCTCTGCTTAATCCACAGGACGTTTCACTCACAAACGTCATGGAACCCGATGCTTGATCTAAACACCATTGTTCGACCAACCGCCCTGATTGACAAACGCCGCGTGTTAAACAACATCGCCCGCATGACCGAAAAAGCCCGTAAAAGCGGAGTCCGCTTCCGCCCCCATTTTAAAACGCATCAATCCGCCGAGATCGGCAACTGGTTTCGGGATTTTGGCACGCGCTGCATCACCGTATCCTCGTTGGAGATGGCGCAGTATTTCGCCGAACACGGATGGGATGACATTACGGTGGCATTCCCGGTCAATCTCCGAGAGATCAACCGGATTCGTGAGCTGTCGGAGCGTATCCGCCTGCATGTACTGGTGTTGTCTCATGAAGCGGTCACGTTTTTGCAAAACGAATTAACAAACCCCGTGGATATCTGGATCAAAATTGATAGCGGCTACCGGCGAACCGGCCTGCCCTGGGAAAATCCGGATGCGATTGTGCGACTGGCTCAACAGATTCAGCGGCATGCCCTTACCCGCTTCCAGGGCATACTGACACACAACGGCAGCGGCTATTTCGCCGATTCGCGGACCGCCATCCGCAACGTTTATGCGGACACCGTCCAGCGCATGCAAAGCGTTCGGGAAGCCCTGCTTGCCTCCGGTATTTCCGAATGTGAGATTTCCGTTGGCGATACGCCGTGCTGTTCGGTCGTCGATGAATTCTTCGGAGTCGATGAAGTACGCCCGGGCAATTTTGTTTTCTATGATGTGATGCAATTGCGAATAGGTTCGTGCAGCGAAGCGGACATCGCCATGGTGGTGGCCTGTCCTGTAGTGGCATTGCATCCGGAGCGGCATTGCATGGTGGTTTACGGCGGCGCCATTCACCTGTCCAAAGAACATCTGATGATGGATGACCAGCGCAAATATTTCGGACTCGTGGCGCCCTTGCTATCCGGAGGCTGGGGACCTGCATTGCCCGGTGTACAAGTGATCGCCCTCTCGCAGGAACATGGCATCATTGAGCTTTCCCCGGAACAGCTGGCCCAATTTCGAACCGGGGATTTGGTGGCGATCCTGCCGATCCATTCCTGTCTGGCGGCGAATCTACACAAAAAATATTGTACTTTAGACGGCGAATGGATCGAGATGGCGAAGATTTAAGTCAAACGGCGCTGTTCCGAGGGGGCGGCGATACGGAACCGGCTCCTCTGTCAATATGATTTGAACCTCTGTGTACGGCAGACCATCCGTTGCACTTTGACCGGAAAGACTGCAGGACTGCCCTCGAACCGGGCTTTTCAGCAGGTCTCAGGCCGGAAAGATTTTGCGGGCCGTTTCCGCCTGCAGTTCAGGTACGCACGGTTCAGGTATGACAGCGCCTTGAATGAGGAGTCGCAGGGGAGGCCCGGCGAGGCCTCCGCTGGGGGAAACGCTCTATTGGAAAATGGTATGCCCCCGGACTCATTCCAAAATCTGAAACAGCTCTTGCGACTCTTCTACATAAGCCTGGACATCCTCAGCCCATTCTTCCAATTGAGATGCGGAAATATCCAGACGGGCGAAAGCATACGAATCCAACTCATCTTCCTTTGCCCCACGGGTGCAGCCATATCCGAGCTGTTTGGCGACCACGTTGGCGATGTGCACGACAGAAACCAGTTTGGGCTCCTCACTGGCCTCACCGGGAGTGTGGTGCATATCAATCACCTCAATCAGCGGCAACGGGAGATTCCATTTGTCCGCCAGATAACTCCCCAGATCGCAGTGCGTGCCTTTATACACCTGCAATTCGGCTTCGTAAAAGCTGATTTTTTGGGTGCGCATCAGATGCAGCACCTTTTCCATTTCTTCCTGAAAATACTGCTCCAGGATGATTTTACCGATATCGTGCAGAATACCGGCTACAAATGCTTTCTCTGCATCCACCTGCGTCTTTTTTGCCAGGTATCGTGACACAAGCCCCGTAGCGATAGAATGTTTCCAGAAATCCTGCATATTGAATTCTTCTACCTTGCTTTCGTGGTTGAGCGTCCGGATCACCGAGATGGTCATCACGGTGTTTTTGGTGGCATTGAAGCCCAGCAAGACCACGGCATCTTGCACCGTCATGATTTTCCGGCTGAATCCAAAAAACGGGGAGTTCACGATCTTCAGCAATTTCATGGCGATCGCCTGATCGGTCTCGATCACTTCGGCCAGTTTTTTGGCGGTCACCATGGGATCGTTGAGCATCTGGCTGACACGAAGGAACACATTCGGCAGGGTTGGCAGCGAATCAATGCATTCCAGGTTGATAATTAAATTCTCCCAGTTCATCCTGACTCCATTCCTCATTTAATCATGATTGAATTAACCGATCTGCTCTGGCATTGATAACGCCGTTTTCATCAGGGGCAAGTGGTTTTGCGTTGGATACCGCACCCAAAGCGACCCGCACGTTATCGGCGAATCGCGGTTCACATCCCTGTTATCGGCAATTTTAGAAAAATTTTAGGCTTAAAAATGCCGCGGGAATCGCAAGTTTTTCAGCAGAATGGCATGCCATGGCTGGCCGCCGAAAGAGGGAACATCAGGGGATGACAGGTCGGGTTGCACATCACCGGAATGGAGCTGACAAAGGCGGATCGCATTCGAAAAGCAGGCGGAATTTTATGACGTCACCGGCTTTCGTACTCCCGGCTTTTGTTTCGGAACGCTTCGGATAGGGGTTCCGTCCGCCAAGGAAAAGCAATTTTATTCTTCGAACGGAGCGAACAAATCCAACTGGCGGCTGCTGTGAGGATAGTGCACGCCCTCAATTTCAAGCAGTTTGAGCTTCAATGCCTCGCCGGCGGAGAATCCGCCCAACCGGCCGCGCCCGGCGACCACCCGGTGACAGGGAAAAATGATGGGCAGCGGGTTTGCACCCAAGGCCCGGCCTACCGCTTGCGTGGCTTTCGGTTTGCCGATGCGCCTGGCCAGCGCGCCATAGGTTATGAAATGTCCGTAAGGGATTTCCCGGAGGGCTTCCAAAACCTGCTTTTGAAAATCACTGCGGATTAATGCCGGATCGACAGGCAGGTCGAACTCCCTGCGTTCGCGGAAGAAATACTGTTCGAACTGCAGCCGTGCGTCTTCGGTCTCATCCAGGGACTCGACAATCCAGAGTTTGGGGAAATAGCGTTTGAGGCGTTCTTCAAATTCGAAATGGGTGAGCCGGCCCATGATCACGGCTGCCAATCCCCGGTGCGTTTTCGCTACCAGAACCGAAGAAAAATGCGGAATATGTAAAATCGAATAAAACACCTGATTTTTTCTGAGATTGTCCTGCAACGCCTCGCGGATGCGCGCCGGGGTGATATCGGGATCCCCTTTTTTCAGCATGGCGATCAGCCCGGAAAACAACGTCCGGTATATGGCGAACTCTCGTTTGCATGGGGGACAGTTCCGGACATGCGTTTCCACCATTTTCATTCGGTCCGGATCCATTTCACCGGCGAAATAGGCGATGAGCTGATCTTCCGATAAATGGCCGGTCAGTTCCATGCCTACCCTCCTGCAGCGAATGGGCTTCGCTGCTTCAATGCGGAACCCGGGTAGGCCTTCCTTGCCTGTCCCTGTTCCGGGGATTGGATTGCGATGTCCGCGGCCTGCGGGATACCGCGCCGAGACGCCCGGGATAGCCCCGGATCATTCGGCGATTTCTTTGAAATAACGAAAACACTGATAACCGAACTGCTGCGCCGCCGTGGCCTGATCCAGAAATCCCCAGGCGTTTTTTACCTGATTTTGTTCCGCCCGCCAGGCACAATCCCAGATAAACTCAAATGTCTTTTCGCCCGGCTGCACGCGAATCCGTCCCCGGTAAGTGGAACACCCGGAAACCGCCTCGATGGTCACGCTTTCGATGGGTAAATCCGGGCGCTCTTCCAACAATTTCATCAGCACCCGCATCACTTTAACCGGCGGCGATCCCGGAGAATACCGGATCCGCTCATTTTTTTCGCCTTCCCGAAACCGGCGCACAGCGTCTTTAAATGCCTCACTGGCCTGACTGCGCTGCAGCAACTCGTGCAGCGAATAGATCGTAATTCCATCGATTTCAATGGTTTGGTCATTCAAATAGATGGGCTGAGATGCAAAAAAGCTCATCGCTGTCTTTCCTCTTATGGTTTTACGGTGATCTTTCCCTGTTCAACCTGGATACGTGCCAGAATTTTCACGTCCGGATCCACAATCATTTTGACCGGCGGATTATTGAAATAAAATGTGACCGTTTTCTCCCGTTCCGCCAGCCAGACCCGTTTCCGGGCGGCTTTCCGGTGCACTATTTCAAATTCTATCGGCAATTTCATCGGCGTTGTGGATTGCACCTGTTGAATTTTGACCAGCAGATTTTTATCCTTTTCTTTCCAATCATAACGGATGCGCAAATCAGGAATGCCGCCTTCATAAACCCATTGTTTGAAGAACCAGTTCAGCGGCTGCCCACCCGCCATTTCCATAACCTGCCGGAATTCGTCGGTGCTCGCGTTACGCCCCCGGTACAGGGTAACATATTGCCGGATGCCTTTCCAGAATGCTTCATCGCCAACCACATCCCGCAACATGTGCAACACCCAACCGCCTTTGGCATAGTTATTCGGATTCAGCAACTGGAACAGGTCCTCCGGCACTTCGGTGACGATAGGCCGGGACAACCATTCCGTGCGTGATAAATAGCGTTCGCGGCTCTCCCGCAGACGTTGGCGGAAACGATCCGCACCATCGGCGTATTCAAAAAATTGTATGCCGAAATAGGTGGCAAAGCCCTCGCTCAGCCACAGATGCTGCCAGTCAATGGGCGTGACATCATCGCCGAACCACTGATGGGCGATTTCATGGGAAACCGTACCTTCAATGGAGCCCGGCCGCCCCAATCGCTGTTCCGCAAAAAAGATGGCGCCGGCGTTTTCCATCCCGCCGAAGCGCGTGGATGACTGCACCAGCGCGAGCTTCTCGTACGCATACGGCCCGAAACGGTTTTCGAAATAAGCCAGCATTTCGTCCGAACGATCGAACTCCTCGATCGCATCCGCGGCATCCTGCGGAAACACCCAGTAGTGGATCGGCACGCGCCCGCTTTCGGGATTGGCGATGATATCGAATTCTGCTGCGCCGAAAACCATGCAATATGTCGGAATCGGTTGTCTTTCTTCATAGACGGTGGTCGCTCTGCCGTCCAGATGGTCGATTCGACGGACAAATCGGCCGTTCGCGATAATCTGGAACCGCCGCGGCGCGGTGATCCGGAATGTCACCCCGGCTTTGTCCGAAGGATGATCGACGCACGGAAACCAATAATGCGCCCGGTTAGGCCAATTATCGGCAAACACCGAACGACGGCGATATTTGTTCCGGCGGATCATCAGGCCATCGGCGGGCTTGCCATAATACGAGACGGTCAAGTGAATGACCTCACCGTTCCGGGCGCGTTCATGCAGCACCACCTCTAACTGATCCTGGCGCATCCGGAATTCCTGCGGCCGCCCGTTGCGCTCCACTAAGGTCGGATGCATTCCGGCGAAATCCAAACGCAGCCGGCGAAACGGTTGCAGGGCCCTGAGCGTTATTTTGGCCTTTCCTGTGATCATTTGACCGCTGTCGGGAACCGTGATCGCCAGATCGTAGTGCAGCACATCGAACTGTTGCGTCCGCCGGTCCTGAGCAAGCGCCGTCCCTGAACCCCCCAGCCCTAAAACCACGAGCCACATGCATTGCCGTTTTAAAAGCCGCATCATGAGCCTGTTCCTGCCGGCCGTCATCGGTTGGAGCCTCCCGCTTCAGTTTGTCCGTTGGTCTGCTGCACTGGCAGACGCCAATCGGGCCGGACGCGCATGAAGACCATCCCGATGCGGTCTTTGGAATTGAGAAGTGAAGCCACGGTGTCTTCCAGCAGTTCATCGACGACCTTTCGATTGCGCCGGGCGATGGAGGCATGACGGAATATCACGTTGCCGTAGCGATCCCGGACGATGAATCCCATATGCGCCGAGAAAATTCCCGGCTGCCGGGAGACAATACTCACGATTTCGCCGCCTTTCAACCGGTCTTTGATTTTCAGCAAATGTTCGGCGGGAATGTAATTCACCGTCAAGGTGTCCGGACCCGGCACATCGGATAATTCGGCTTCCGGCAAACCGCTTGCCCGGAAAAACGCCCGCCGGTCGATCACCTTGGTCATCGGCCGGGTCCATCCGCCGCCGATGTCTTCCGTAACATCTTCCAGAAGCCATTGGTTGTTCGGCAACCAGTCGGCGAGGGTATAATGGTTTCGCGTCTTGTAACTGATGATGCCGTCACGGTAACGGATGCGCTCCAGCCGGCGGAACATTTGTGAATAGCTGTCGCTAATCGCCATGGCCAGGCATTGTTCCACAAAGGTCATGCAATCCACGCGCGCGAAGTCCATAAGCGGATCCTGATCGTACTTCGCCTCCGGGCCCTCGCCCAACAAAAAAATCAGATAGGGGGTGCCTTTTCCCCGTTCCGAAAACACCATCAGCCGGCTGGGCACATCTCTGATGGTTTGATTCGTTTCGCGAATGAATCGGTCAATCTCTTTCGCTACCATCCGGTACAGCGGTTTGCGAGGCGCCACCGTATATTGATGCGCAAACCGCGCTTTCACGGCTTCATCGTAAGGTTCATATACGGAATACACGGTGATCGGTTTTCCCGCGCTGATACCGGCTTTGGCAAATGCATTTCGCCGGAGTCCCGCCCTGCCGATGTAAACGGCCAGAGACTCCGCGCGGACGAACGGCCGCACATCCTGCACCAGAAAAAATCCATCATGAATTTCTCCGTTCGGCAGCAAAACGCCGTAGGCTTCAGGGATAAAAATCACGCTACCGGGCAGGATCCGGCGCGGGTCCACCGCCACCGTGCGGTATGGAATCGGGCGCGTTTTTTGGGTGGTCAGGCTATCCGGGCCGGAGTAATAAACAATGCGAAAGCTGCCGCGTTTTTGGAAGCTGTATTCCGGCTCCATGGGAAACCGCGCCTGTTTGATGCGCGGAGCTGCACAACTTACCATGAGGGGCACCAGCCCCAACCAGATCCATCGTTTCATTTGCTGTTGCAATCGGCTATCCTGTTCAAGCTACCGTTTCAAAATGAAGACTGCGTCGGATTTGATAGAAATCTAAAAAACAAAATGCAAGAATGCACGGAAATTTTGGCGAAAGGACGGCCATTGGGGGAGATTCAGAGCGGAATTGTTGCAAAAAAAGCACACATTATCCGATTGCATGTGCCATTTTTTTCACACGACCATCCAAAATGCATATTTATCAATAGATTATCCCGGCAAATCCTGTTGCATTTTGCGCACAGTCGTTGTATCAACCCAAACGACCGGAAACCAGAAAGCTTCCCATTTTCAGCGCCGATATCAGGCACAGTCGGTCTTTTGAACGCAGGAATCCGTTTGATTAAAGGGGAGATCACCGCACACTCGCACGCGCAAACATCCGCAACGGCAGGTCTCGATCAATTGGAGTTCAGGTAAGGATGGTGTACGGTCCGGTGGGCAAAAAACGGTTTGACACGCCTGCCCGAATGATGGTTGCAACCATGAAGTTCACAAATCATACGAGGAAAAACAGCGGCCCCCTCGTACGCATCGTGTTTTTCGTGGTTTCGGCATATTAAGGCATGTTATTGAAAAATCCCAAATAGGGTGTATTGGCGGTAGGTATCCCCCGATTTTCCACTATATAATCAACATAAAATCAATCAATTACCTCTGTGTGCGGCAAATTTTATGGGACGGGCAGGATCTATATTAAACCGTACTCTTTCATCTTACGCTGCAAATGCGACCGGTTCAGATTCAGTACCTCAGCCGTTTTCGTCCGGTTATAATTGGTCAAACTGAGAACGTATTCAATATATTCTTTTTCAAACTCTTCCCGTGCGCTCTTTAAATCTTTGACCTGCTCAAATGCGGAGAAAGATTGCTGAAAACCTTTGAACGAGCCGGTAGCCTGCGATATGGCATTCCGGACACGGTCCGGCTGGATATCGTGCGTATCCGTCAAAGCGATGAGCCGCTGCACCATATTTTGCAATTCACGCACATTTCCGGGCCATGAATAATGTTCCAAAAGCGGACGGCACAATGGATGAAACGCTTTCACAACCGGGTTGATATCCCTGTGTTTTTCAAGGAAATACTTGGCCAGCGGCCATATATCCTCACGCCGTTCGCGCAGGGGAGGGATGGTAATAATCATTGTGCTCAGCCGGTAAAACAAATCTTCCCGGAAGTTCTTTCCGGAACGCAGCTCGTCCAGCGGCCGGTTGGTTGCGGCAATCACCCGGACGTCCACATGCTCCATTTGATTGGAGCCCAGGGGATAAAACGCCTTTTTATCCAAAAACTGATTCAGTTTAACCTGCAAATTCGGAGACAGTTCACCGATCTCATCCAGAAAGATGGTCCCCCCGTCACTGATTTTGATTTTGCCGGGATAATTTTCAGTGGCGCCGGTAAAAGCGCCTTTTACGTGGCCAAAAAGTTCACTTTCAATCAGCGTATCGGGAATGGAAACGATCGGAATTTCGGTAAACCGTTTCAGTGCGCGGTTGCTGCGGTGATGGATGGCGCGGGCGAAATACGTCTTTCCGGTGCCTGTTTCCCCAAGCAGCAACACCGGGCTGTCGATTTCCGCGGCACGATAGATCAAATCCAATACCGGCGTCATGACCGGGCTTTTTGTAATAATTTGATGCTTTTCACTTAGTTCGTCCCTCAGCTCATCCAAAAGATGTTTGTACTCAGCATATTCTGTGGCATGGCAAACCACATTGCGAATGATATCCGGATCATCGCCTTTTTCCACAAAGTCGAAAGCGCCTAATTTCAATGACTTTACGGCGGCTTCAACCGCGCCCCCGCGCTGTGTCAGCATGATAATCGGTGTATCCAAATGCCTTGGCATGACCTTCTCAAGCAGCTCGATTCCCGACATTCCCGGCATATGAATATCGAGCACAATGCAATGGAATTTGGTGGATTCCAGTATTTCCAGTGCGTGAAAAGGATTGGAAACGGTGATGACTTCAAAGGAGAATTCCCGTAAAAATTCCCCAAAATTTTTCAGGAAATGCTCGTCGTCATCTACAATCAAAAGGCGTTTTTTCTGTTGCATGCATCATCCCCCGCAATTTTTGTGGACGGGTATCTTTATTACAAAGACCGTGCCACTGTTACTGCTTTTAAACTGAATGGTGCCACCATGATTGTCCACAATGTTTTTGACCAGAATCAGACCGATGCCGCTGCCTTTATCGGTTTTGGTGGTAACCCGCTTTTTAAAAAGCATCTCGCGTATTTCCTCGGGAATGCCGGAGCCGTTATCAGCAATCGTGATTTCAACATACGATTGGCCGTCCATCAGGTCTTCCTGCAGCAGCGTGGTGATGGCCAACTGTCCCTTGCCTTTCATGGCGTCAAGCGCATTTTCAATCAGGGTGTTGAAAAGAATTTCCATCTGATCTTTATCGAAGCAAAATTCAGGGATGGATTCATCAAATGACGTGCTCAAAGTGACTCCGGAGTCGTTCCAGTATTTGTGAAAATTCTGGATGGATTTTTCCAGCACAGCATGCAAATTTTGTTGGTAAAATTGCGGCCGGATAATGTTGTTTACTTTCAAAAACTTTTGGGTTCGGCTGCCTATCTCTTCAATCGCATGCAATTGATCATGAATCGCTTCCAGCAACGAACCTTTGCGCTCTTCCGGAACATCCATTTTTTTGATCCGCTCTTCCAGCACCCGGAGCCCGAATTTCACCGCAGACACCGGGCTTTTGATATCGTGCGCCAACTGCTGCACGGCAAGTGTCCACAGTTGCAACCGTTCTGAAAGCGGCGCGCTGGTGTTT
>WFVT01000318.1 GCA_015491485.1 Candidatus Zhuqueibacterota bacterium | reverse complement strand
GATGCATGGTAGCACAAGCTTCCGGCTTGTGTCGTTGGCGGATAAGCTCCGATGATTTTCCCTCGCAAAGACGCAAAGTCGCAGAGTGAAGCATAGTAGCTGAAGAATGTTTACAAGACGCCCCCAGCATCGGAGCCGGGGGCAAGGCCGGAAGCAGGGGCTTTCATTTTCAAAATCAGTCCCTGCCTGTCGTCATTGCGAGCGAAGCGACGCAATCTAAAAAGAGGTTGATCAACCGATCACCACACATTCACCAACTGACGAACTCTCGCGATGATCATTTACGTCACGTTCAGTCTTCGTTCATGGATGCGGTTCGACTCATGTGCCAAATCATTTTTTCAACCACGAAGTGCACGAAAGACACGAAGAAAAGCCAAGCTTCAAAAACCCTTCGTGGCCTTCGTGGTGGTTAAAGTCTTTTGCCTTGAGGAGTCCCGTAACTTAAACAGCCGGTTCCCGATCAAAGCATCCGGGGGGGTGGGAAAACATCGTCATTCATCCACCACCTGACGAACTATCGCGATGTTCATTTTCGTCACGTCCAGCCCAAGTTCGAGGATACGGTCAGCTCACTTTGCCAAAACATCCTTTCAGCCACGAAGTTCACAAAGGACACGAAGAAAAACGAAGATGCAAAAACCTTTGTGATCTTTGTGCCTTTGTGGTAATCAAACATTTTTGTTTTGTGGAATTCCATGATTTAAGCAGTCGCGTCCCAATCACCGCATCCTGGTTGGGGAAAACGGCATCACGCGTCAGCCATCTGATGAACGCTCGCGATGCCAGATCAGGGCACGGTTAATTTGAATTCCAGCAAAAATAACAAACGACCTAATCTGCAATAACAGATCACCGCATGCTCGCATTCGCTGAGATTCCGTTATTTCAGCTTGTTAATACACAAACTCACGGATATCGTAATTCGCGATTTTGATCCGTCGCAGCTTTGTATCGCGGCGCAACGCTTGCAGCCATTGTTGCCGCTGGCGATGTAAGGCTTCCGCAGAAAGGCTATCCCATCCCTGCACTTGCGCCACCTGCAAATAGTCGGAATCATCGGGCACCACCAGATCGCTGAGATAAATCATGTCTCGAGCATCCAGCGGCATGGAGCGCAATGCCTCCAGGCTGTCCCGGAGATGCGCCTCAAAATAGGTCCATCCGCCGATTCCGTTGAGCAGGATGATCCCGGCGCTGACGCCGCATCGTTTTAAATTCTGCACCGCTTCGATGACCTGTCGTGTTTTCCCGGGTTTTTGTAACAAACGGCGCAGGGGATCATGGCCGGTTTCGAAGCCGAGATACACGCGCCGGAGTCCGCGGCGTGCAAGTTCTGCTAACACATCCGGCGATAAATGCGCGCCGGTAAACGCATCGATGAATGCATAAATTCCGCTGAAACTTGGGCGCTCATCATCGGAAGGTTCGCCGATCCGGTACCGCTCGCTCAGGATGGCAAAACGCCGCAACAGGGACTCGCTGTCCATGTACAGCGCATTGGCATCACCGAGAAACAGGGTTTTGCGCATGTGCACGGCGCGGCCGAGATACGCTTCCACAGCTTGCAGGTGCCGCAGGAAATCCGCCTCATCCAGCTCACGATAGGGGCGGTCCCGGTAAAAATCGCAAAACACGCATCGATTATAATAGCAGCCTTGCGTCATCTGTATATACAGCGCCATGTACTGATCCGGCGGCAGGATGGAGACCGGCCGGTAAACTCGCTGAAAAGCCCGGACATCCCCGGCGAGCCGGCGCTCGTCCCAGATCAAAAGCCGGTTCAGGACCTCTATCAGGGAGTCACGATCGGGCTGGATTTCCCGGGGATGGCCGGTATGGCGCAGCCGGTACCGCCCGTTTACCACGGCCTCAACCACCGGCTCAATGCGCTGTCGGAACCGGCGCAATAATATGCTTTTCTCCCGCCCTTCCAGCAATCGAACCCGCCGGTAACGGCTACCGTCATTACCGCGGATCCACGCGGTCTCCACCACACGACCATCCAGTGCCCGGCGGTAGCGCCGCCCGCCGACAAATGCTGCGTACGGCCGTCCTTCGAGATCATAGGTGTAGCCTTCTGCATCGCCGAGCCAGACCGAGTGTGCCGGCGCATTCAGCTTGATGTACACCGGTTCCGGAAGCTCTGGCTTTACCAGTTCCAAGGTCAACACCCCCTGGAGGAACCGGTTGCGGAGCCGTCCGATGGTTTTTTGTGGAGAGGATTCCATGTTACCCTTGCTGGGTGATGCCGGGGCCGCCCATCTTTGTCAGCGTCTTTTTCGCGACGGTGGTCACAGGCTGATTCACCGTTATGTTTTGAATGCCCGGAAAGGAGCCTGCCGACCTGTCGGTGTTTAGGGGGACGTGCACTCTTTCCTGCCCCGGCGGGCAATCGATCTTCAGCACAGTGGGCGGCGTGATTCAGTCACTCAGTGATTCTCCGGCCAGCGGATATTTCGGTGCGATGTCCACCGGGATATCTGTCATGGCAGCGAGTTTCGCCGAAAGGAAGTCCGGCACGTGCGCGTATTTATCGAACATGGCTTTGGTGCCGTCGTAATCCCCATAGGCCTGCAGCACGCATAAATCACTCACAAGATCGCGAATGCCGCGATCAAACCGGTTGAAATCCACCTGGAATTTGCCTGTACGTTCATTATAGCGGATGGCTCCCTTTTCGAGCAGATAGTTGAGCTGCAAGGCCACGCCTTTGCCGTGGGCTTCCTCGACACCGAACCGGATGCTCCGGAACAATCCGGCCAGATAAGTGACCGCCACCGGCTTGTGCATGTCTTCGGGCAGAACGCCTTCTTGCATCATGAAAAATAAATTGTACACCCCCATCACATCCGCTTTTGCCTCTTCGCTTGCCGAGTACAGGTCTTTCAGCTCCAGTCGAACCTCCGTCTGCCGGCCGTTTTTCACGATTTTGCCCGGACCGAGTCCATGCGACAGCTCATGAAACAGCACTTCATTGGTGAACGCCTCGGCTGAGAGGAACGGTAGCTGCTCCGCCTCCACAAACCGTTCGGCGATGGGCCTGAGGATGGTTTCATATTTCGCCCGGATGACATTGCGCAGCAACACCTTTTTACTGCCTTTTTCTTCGCGTACCCGCTCGTCATTGGGCAGGTTGAATGCGATGGTTTGCACTCCGGCTTTGGTGTCGCCGGCGGTGAACACCACATCCACTACCCGGATCGGCGATTCGGTGCCCCGATTGCGATTTTTCAAGTGATCGGGGATCGGCAGATTTTCCTCCATCGCCGGCAGCAACGATTTGTACTTCGCCAGTTTTGCACTCTCTGCGGGATCCGCGATGGTCACGAACGATTCGAATGCGGCTTTGTAACCGAAAAGCGCATCTTCATACACTTCATACGGCCCGATGGTGATTTCCACCGGACTATCGAGGTCCATCCATGCCACATCACTGTCATAATAATCATCGCTGAAAAAAGCATCGGCGCGTTTGAGGAGAAAGTTCCTCAGCGATCCGTTCTCCGTGAGTTCGGCTGCCTCGCGCATCAATTTGGCGGCCGGTTCCAGCCATTCGCGATAGGCCTGCGAATACGGGATCGCTTTCAATTGCTGCCCGTCTCGGCGGACGAGGGTGTAGAGTCCTTTCAGCGCATCAGCCTGATCGGGATGCTTTTCGACATAAGTTTCAAATTCTTCTTTCGTCATGTCCGGAGGATAATAGCCGGCGCCCCTGGGTTTGGGCATCTTGCCTACAAACGGTTCATTGTCTTTCAACCGGTCCCACGGGCCGAAGTTGATCAGAAAATAGCGATAAGCCGCCCGGCCCAGCTCGTCCCGGCGGGATTTGAGGGCATCCCGGTAGGCCGGATTGTTTTCCCACACCTGACGCAGAAAAATTTCATCCATGTACCGGCTTGCTTCGATCAATTTCTGAACCACTTTCTGTTCATTATCCGGCAAAAAAGAAATATCCGCCGAGATTTCCACCGGTGCGAACTGTTTCAACCGCTCGGCGACATCCGGTTGAATCGTCAGCTCCAATTTATCGCGTTTGCTGCAGCTCATGGCAACCACCATCACTCCCAGTAACAGCCACACTGTGATTCGCAT
>WFVT01000317.1 GCA_015491485.1 Candidatus Zhuqueibacterota bacterium | reverse complement strand
CATGTATATTATTTGCCCATGGGAGCCGATCTTCATTTGCGCCGGCCGGCCAAACTTTCGCCCCAGGAAAAAGAGTATTACCAAGCTCCGGTATCGTTCGTCGGCTCCAGCATGCTGGAACAGGCGCTCAACTTCCGCAAACTTCTGCTGAAGCTTTATGGGGAATTTAAATCCGGCGCGCATCATTTACAGCAGTTTGAAACCAATTTAGAGGAAATCCTTCAAATACAAAGAGACAATTTTACCCGTTTCGTCATTCAGGAATTGGCAACGTACTATTTCCACGATTTTATCCAATTTTGCGAACAAAACCGTCATCCTGATCCTGTTGTTTTGATTTCCGAAATGGCGGCTTCCGAGAAACGGGTGAATTATTTGAGCGTGGTTTCTCCACATGGTTTAAAAATTTGGGGCGATAAAGGCTGGCAAGTTCTCGAATCTTACGGTGCACAATACATGGGCTATGCAGGCAGGCACCATGAAATCAATAAAATCTACACAGCAAGCCAAATCAATTTAGATGTCAATCGGCTGTACCAGAATGATATCGTCCCGCTAAGAATATTTGATACGCTTGCTTGTGGCGGCTTTATTTTAGCGGAATATTCGGAAGAGATTGAACGCTTATTTGACATTGATAAGGAGTTAGTGTGCTATCAAAACCATACTGATCTATCGAAAAAAGTCCACTATTTTCTTCAACATCCTCAAGAAGCCCGCCAAATTGCTGAAAAAGGCCGACAGGCGGTAATTGAAAAACATGCTTTTGCCTTGCGCATGCAAAAAATCCTCAGGCATATTTCATCCGCCATAAAAAAAACAGAAAAGACACCAGCCCATTCACTTGCTTGATTCTTATTTTATTTGCCTCTTCCTTCCGGTTCACTGCGGGCCATTCTTTGTTTTATCAGTTGCTTCGCACCTGAAACACTGTTTTAGCCAGCCAATCTTCTTGAAAAAAAACTTGCTTTGCCAAACCAATTATTTTATATTTAGGGCGGTTTGCGGGAGTAGTTCAGTGGTAGAACACCACCTTGCCAAGGTGGGGGTCGCGGGTTCAAATCCCGTCTCCCGCTCTCTTTTTTCCTTTGGGCGGCGTAGCCAAGTGGCTAAGGCGGAGGTCTGCAAAACCTCTATTCATCGGTTCGATTCCGATCGCCGCCTCTTTTCAATTCATGCCGGGGTGGCGAAATTGGCAGACGCAAGGGACTTAAAATCCCTCGGTCATTTTATGACCGTGCCGGTTCGAGTCCGGCCCTCGGCATCTCTCTCTTACCTGCCTGCCTCGCCCGCTCTTATCCTGTACTATTAATCTCAATCTTTTAATCGGAACAGCAGGAACATTATGCTTTATTCTCTTAAACTTTACCCAAATACGATCTGGGGAAGTCCCTTTGGCGGAGACTTTTCAAAACTGATATCCGAATTTGTCCGTTTAAATATTCGCTCAATAACTGTACCGGTATTTCAGGGAAGTCGGGTGTTTTATCCCACTGAGGGAGATATCGAAAATTCAAATTGGGATTTAAATCAATTTAAAGAAGCCTGCCATGAAAACGAAATAGCGTTTATTCCTGAATTCCCTGTCTTTCACGATCCTGATACATACGAGTCAGTTCCACAATATAGACCGGTCAGCTTAAAAGGCGAAAAAGAATTCCCCTCAGACTGGTATAAGCCTATTTGCCCATCGAATGAGCCATACCGTAACTATCGCATGCAACTCATTCGTGAAGCCATCAAAATCTTTGATCCGGTTTTAATTAGCCTTGAATTTCTACATTATCCTTATTTGCCTGACATTCAGGCTTTTGACCAGGACGGCACAGCGCTTCCCAATTATTGCTACTGCGACTTTTGCCGCTATCAGTTCCTGGATTACTCGGGAAAGCCCAATCCGCTTGAGGCGATTGAAGACTGGTTTCTTTTTCGGGCTGAAAATGTCACCCTGATTCCGATTCTTATTGCTGAAGAATTTGAAAAGACCGGTCGAGACAGCAAGATGATCGTTCAAATTCCCCCTGCTTCACCCCCTCATGTGCTCGAAAAATTGAGGCGCAGCACCGGCCAATATGTGCAGCAATGGCGCGGATTGGTGGAAATTATCTCACCACAATTTCACCTTTTTCAGTTTGGATTGAAGTTGCAGTGGATTCGTGAGGTGATGAATGAATTTAAACAGTTGGATAACCTACGCATCATCCCGGAAATCGATTTACCGACAAAGGCCGATCCAGACAAGTTGGCCCGTTTGCGCGAGGTTTTAACCTATTTCGGAGAACAACAATGTGAGGTTATCAGCCTTTTTCATGCGGGCCCCCTGCTGCAGGATGAATCTCTTCAGGAGCTACTTGCCGCCTTTCAAGACTCCCCAAAATGAACTTTGCGCCTTCCCTGGCATCCTTCATTTTAGCATCTCGACAGGACGGTCCCCTGTTCACTCATTAAATTTCATATCTTTCATGAGGCCTTCAGCGATCTTTTCGATGACTTGCGGCGAATTATAAAATCCGCTCTGTAGTCGCTCTTTCACACGCTCAATCTTATCGTTCTTCAAAGCGCTTTCCTCACTTAACCGCTGGATGACTTTTTCAGAAATAGTGTCAGCCCTGGATGCATCATCTACAAGGCCGGCTTTTTGCAATGTATCTGCTATCTGATCTTTGGAAAGTCCCAACCGGCTGCTTAAATCTGCCGGCTGATTTTGCTTCGATGCCTTGTTCAGCAGTTCTTTTGCAGCCGACGAAATTTCGACAATATCCCGTTTTGCCTGAACCGGATTCTGAGCTTTCCGGTTTTGTTCCGCAATTTTTTCTGCAGTAACGGATTTATAAGCCCTTTGAGATGCTTCGATTTGATTCAAATTGGGTTTTTCAATACGCATAAAGAGCTCCTCTCTTCTGATGCCTGTAACCATTCCTGTTCTGTAATGAGTTCCATCTTCGCGAGATTTTCTTCTTCCATTCTCTGGATTTCTTCAGCAAGGTTTTTCAGCCTTTGCACTTCCTGTTCAATCCGCTTCTGATCCTCCCCTTTTCCCCCGATCCCCTGCTGAATCCATTGATCCAGGGTTTGCTTATGATTTTGCAATTCGTCCAATAAAGCCGCTTTGGCCATATTTAACGGTTGCAGAAAATTCAGAATATTTTTGTCCAAATTATAGCTAATGATCTGTAATAAGCTATACAACTTTTCAAGGGTTTCGTACTGTGACCTGAGTTCATTCAATAATGACTCGATCTGTTGTCCTTTGCTCGTCCCGTTTACACTCATCGTCCCGCCTATCGTAATACGATCGAATCACATGCGTTACTCCTCCTGACAAAGAACTTTCTTCCTACTCTGCAACCTGGAAACGCATTCAGCAAAATCGTAATCTCTTTGAAATTATCGTCTAATATCAATTAAAACTGGAGTATTTTTTTCACTTTTTTGTGGAAAAAATTGCCGTTGAATCCGGCGAAAATTACCTATCTCATCCAGCTCCTCTTTGAATCGCAAGCGCAATTTTTGGGCATATTTCAAATTGCGTTGAATTTTTGACTGGATACGTTGAATCCATTCCGAGTGCCCGCTCAAAGACTCATCTTTAGAAATTGTATGCTCAATCCTGGCTTGCAATTCATTTTGCCGGATTCTCGACACCAAAATCAGTGATATCTGTTCTTGCTGCAAAGCTGAATACTCAATATCTAACTCTACGGATAGGCTTCGCAATAAATCCTGAAGCTGAACATGACGATTTGATTCCTGAATCATGATTATTTTTCTCAAATAATGACAACGTTAAGCAATATTCGAAAAGGAAAGCTGAGATTCTTGAACCGGCTGAGCCTGACCGGGCTGTACCAGAGATTGCCATCCTTCGCGGACTGTATTCAATATGTCGGAACAGGTGCGGATCAATTGAGCATCATTTTCACGATCGGCTTTGAGTAATTCCTTGACCAGAAAGACGTAAATTTCACGCAAATTCACGGCGATTTCGCCCCCGCGTTCAAAATTCAAAGAAGATAAAAGCTCTAAAAGGATGTTATTCGCCCGCGTAATTTTATGCGCCCTTTCGATGTAGTTATGGTTCTCTGCAGCCTCAGCGGCCTGATGCATAAATGCAATGGCGCCATCATACAACATTAAAATGATTTTGGCTGGGTCTGCGGTCAGAATCTCAGTGGATTTGTAGTGAGTAAAGTGTTTGGCGTCCATGAAAGCTCCTCTGATTTGTAAGGTCCGACAGCTCCTGCTCTCTTGCGAGTAAAACGATGAATGCCAATCAAGATCTCAATTGTCCCCCATCAATCCGATCAGCTCAATCCCCCTAATTGTGCACCAAGCCAGGCTGATTGTGCATTTAACTTGGCGATGGTTTCTTCCATAACCAGAAACTTGGAAATGAGGCGTTGCCGCTTTAGTTCCAGATTGCGTTCCATGCTTTCAATTTTATTATCGATCCGTTTTATATTATCGGATAACGAATCCATTTTATACTGCACATAGCCTTCAAAATCATCGAGAATTTGAAATAGAGCACGGTCGAATTGTTCCATAACGCCCAGCGTCAGATTAATGGTGCCCACATTGCCTGTGGCAGTGCCCGTATATTTAATCATCAGGCCGTCGATATTGGTCTCGCCGTCGTTTCCGGTTAATATCTGTCCCTTTCCTGTAGCGGCTTCTCCATTGATCGTACCGGCAACATCGACACCGACATACGATCCATCAGTAATGCCCAGATTATTGGTCGTCTGCGATATTTGAAAACCATAATCGCTGCCGTACGCGTTATGGGTCAGCACCAGTTGATTGCTGGAATTTTTTGACGCGGTCATTTCAATGGCATAACGCCCGGTGGTTGTCGTTGAAGTGGTCCCGAAAGTCAGGGTACCGCCGCCTTCATTGTTAGCGGTAATGGAAAAGCTCAATTGGCTTGTCCCGGTCTCCCTGTCCGTCACCACAATAGCACCATTACTGTCGATCGTCGCATAAACTTCATTATTAAAGGCGCTTTCAATGGCTGAGAGCAATCCCTGTACCGTATCGGTGGTTTTATCCGTGATGGTATAGGTCCCGGAAACCGCTACCCCATTCCGGCGCGTTCCGCTGAATGAAATTGTATCTCCATTTACGATGTTATTGGAATCTCCGCCGGTATCGATGTCGCCCCATACAGTTAGAGCGGTGATGGGGCCGCCTCCTGCCGATGAAACCGTCGTGTTGTTTTGAGAACCGGTAACGGTTTGGGCGTACTCTTTCTGGAATTCGGTATTAAATTTCGAGATGATTTCATCAATGGTATCTCCGGCATTCAGCTCAACCGTGGCCACCCGGCCGGTCAATAAATCCGTTATGGTCACGGTTTCCGCCCCGCTAAGACCGCTGGATAAATCCACCGTTCCGGAAACCGTGGCTTTTTCAGCGACCTGGGTGATGTTCACTGTGTAGGTGCCGGCGACGGTTTCCCGGCTGTGACTGACATATTGAATGGTGCTCACGCTCCCGGTGCCGCGAGCCGCCAGCAAGCTGACAACATCGGAATAATTGTTGTTCAAAAGGTCGGTCAACTTGCTGTCATTGATTGAAAGCAAGCCTTCATCATCTAAATTGATGCCTACCAGAGCCAGCGACGTGTAAGAGGAAGACAATCCCGAGATGGTTTGCACCACCTGTGACATCAGGTCCGTTTGCACCGATCTCAACGTGCCATCACCGAAAAGAACCCCACCCGGTTCCTGCTTTTCCATATCGTATTTAAGCTGTTCCCGGATGGCCGTGACGACCTCGTTATATGCATCGACAAACGACTGAATTTCCTCTTTGATGGCATCCACATCACGCGAAATCGCCAGGGTAATGGTAGTTGAACTATCCGCAGAAACCAGGTCTAACGTCACTCCGGATATCAGGTCACCGATGCTGTTGGAGCTGCGCTCATATTGCACGCCATCGACTTCCACCAGCGCATTCTGACCGCTAACCAGCTCCATATCACGACCGGTGACAGTTTCAGTAATGTCACCAAAGTCCAGCGTGCCGCCGCCTTCATTGTTGGTGGTAATCGTGACCGAAAGCTGCGATTCGCCCGCCTGCAAATCTTTGATCACCAGCTGTCCGGCGGTAAATCCGTCGGTTCCGTCACTGATATAAGCGTCAACGACCGCACTCCCTCCAAATGCATTTTCGATGGTCTCCAGAAAACCGCCGGTTGCATTTAACGCCTGATTCAGGTCGGTGATCGTAAAAGTTGCGGAAACCTCATTGCCATCGTGGTCATAACCGGTGATGGTAATTGTATCATTCAGCGAAATATTATTGGTCCCGCCTCCGGTGTCAATCTGTGACCACAATGTGGAGTCCGTAATGGCAGTACCGCTGGTGGTCTGGTTGGCAACAGAGCCCACATGGATTTCATTAATCGAAGTCCGGGTTCCCTCCAAAATGCCCAGAATTTGCAGAACATTGTTGCTATCCGTGAACGAAGTCGTGCCGCTGATATCTATCCGATACAGTGTGTTTCCATCGGCATCGGTTTCACTGACGACCTCTGCGGTTACGCCGGTTAATGCATTGATATTGGCAGCGATGTCAGACAGCGATTCGGTCGTCAGGTCAATGGTTACACTCTGGCCGGCAATGGTTACCGTTGTTGGTCCCGGCGGAGAGTTCAGACCGCGCAGAGATGCCACCGCGGTCGCGGAGGAGGTAAAAGCATCGCTCTTTGCACCGTCGCTGGTGCGGTTTTTAATACTGACCGTTGAAGATGAAAAGCCCAGACTTTGAAGAATGTTTGTGGAACTGGCATCGAGCAGAGAAAATCCGGATTTTCCGGTATCGTCGGAGGTCAAAATAAGTTGAAAAGACGAGCTGTTTTTTTCCAAAATCGTCGCAGTGACATTGGTGGCATCGGTTCCGGAATTGAGGTTGTTAATCTTGTCACGAATATCTTCTAAGGTGTCGGTCGTGGAAATCTCAACGGCTTTACCATTGATGAGAAATTCACCGGATAAATTGAGCGCCGTATTGCGGCTGCTAAATGAAGCCGATCCAACCTTCAGCGCCTGGGCTTTCTGCAATACGCGGATATTGTAGGTTCCTTTGGCGGCAGAGTTTGTCGTCGAAACTTTGAGAATATCATCCGGTGATTTCGATGACGAACTGGATAGACTCGAGGTAAAGAGTTTAAACGCTTTTTCTTTTTTCAGACTCCTGACAATGTCCTGCAAACTCTGCAGCTTGGCCTGGATGTTTTTCCACTCGGCTAACTGCGAATCGTACTTATCCCTCTGATTCTGATAAACACTGATGCCACGCCGTTCAATTTGAATGATCTGATCAATAATATTCCGCCAATCCAGGCCGGACGCCAGACCACTGATAGATGCCAGGCTGTCATTCATTGGGCTAACCCTTAAATCTTTTCGTCGATAATGGCGCCGATTTGCTCTTTAATTCGAGCCGCAAGTTCCAGCATTTCTTCCGGGGGAATCTGTTTGATGACTTTCTTGGTTTCGGCATCAATGATTCGAACCCCGGGCTTTCCAGAACGTTTATCGACAAAAAAACTGAGTTGTTTATTTTTAAATTGGTTCAGCGTTTTATTGGCTTCTTGAACGGCTTGTTCCAATTGTTCAGCCGAAATCGGTTTCTTATTGGAATCCGCGTTCTGGTTTTCTGCCTGCGCTAATGTCAAACGGGTAGATTTTACATTATTTCTCCGTTCGGTTTCAGCAGGCTCTACTCTCACCGAATCCGGACCTTCCCGGGTTGGCGTTTGCACCTGCGGCTGAACCTGAGGGATATCCTGTATGGTAATGTTTTCCACCTTCATAACGGGCCTCCATTCTTGGAGAAATACGGCTGAGTGGAGCAGGCTGTACGTCTGCTCCACTCATTATTATCCAGCTTTAGCTAAGCGTCCTTGCTTACCCGAGTAGCGAAAGAACCGCTTGCGGCAGCGCATTCGCTTGCGCCAGCATCGCCACACCGGCTTGCTGCAGAATCTGATTCTTGGTAAATTCAGACATTTCTGCAGCCATATCCACATCCCGGATCACCGACTCCGAAGCGGTCAGGTTCTCAATTGCCGTTTGCAAATTCGATTGCGCATACGACAACCGGTTCATATACGCGCCGATATCGCCACGAATGGAGTTCAGACTGTTGATCGCGGTATCAATCGTGGACAGGGCCGACTGTGCAGAGCTCTGGCTGCTCAAATCCAGTCCGTCCAGATTCAGCGCCGTTTTGGTGACTGCTGAGATGCTGAAGCTCAGGCGTTTATTGGCCGAATCGGTATCGCCGATCTGGAACTGAGCCGCCGTACCGGTAACGGCGAAGTCTTTATTACCAGAAGCCCCCAGCCCCTGAAACGACGCACCAATGGCATCCAGTTCGGTTGCATCCACGTTCTTACCGATCTGGAAGCTGATGCCCAGCGTACTGAAGTTGATCGTGGCATTCGTCTGCAGTGTGGCCGATTCAGTCTGGGATCCAAACGTAATCGTCATCACATTGGTGGTGGTGTTGTAGGATACATCGTACGAACCTGTTGCGGCACCATCCACCTTGAAGTTGAAGATGTTATTGATGCTGGTGTCAATCGCAGACGAGTAGCTTTTCGTCCCATAGCCGTCCAGCAAGGAGACGTTGTTGTACTCCGTGGATTTTGAGATGCGATCAATTTCGTTGATCAGCTGGGTGGCTTCCGCATTAATCTCAGCGCGGCTACCATCGGAGTTCGAAGAAGCAGCCTGAGTGGCCAACTCTTTCAGACGAACGAGCATATTGGCAATCTGCTCGATACCGCCTTCAGCCACCTGGAGCACGGAGTTGGCTTCCGTGGCATTTTGCGATGCCATTTTCAGCGAGGCAATTTGCGCCCTGAACTTTTGAGAAATCGACATGCCCGAGGCATTGTCCGCCGCACGATTGATCTTGAATCCCGAAGAAAGCTTTTCGAGGGAGCGAGACAAGGCCGAGGTGGTTCTGGCCAGGTTACGGTTGGCCGTTAAAGAAGCAATGTTGTTTTGAATACGAAGTGCCATTATTCATCCTCCCTGATTTGATGAATGGCCTGATGAGTTGCACTTACCTGAACCGCCTGCCCTGGCAGTTACAAATAAGCAATATTTTGTAATTCTGCTTTCTTTATCGTCACCTTGCTATCGTCCTTTAACATTTTTTTGCCAGAACAATTGTTAACTTTCTGATTTTTTATAAAATACATCTCATTTTTACCGATTTTTATCTGCGTGGATCAACTAAAATTGATTCATCGTTATGCGCGGCATGAGAAAAATAAGACCGCGATAATATCCATAATCAGACAGCCCACCGATCATTGGCTGCCATGCTAAAACAGAATGAGTGACGCCATTCGCGTATCAGTTCAACCGTTTTATTGATGGAAGATATTGTGCAAAGCACACCGGAATAAAATCATCCGTGAGGTTTATCATGGCAAACATCACCCATGTATTTTTCTTGCTGGATTTCGGAGGGGTAGAAAGAAACATTGTTAATCTGAGCAACGCCATGGTGGAGGAAGGACATACGGTGAGGGTGATCATTTCTCACCGGATGGGCCGAATGGCGAACCTGCTACACAGCGATGTGGAAACCTTCATTTTACCTCCACAGCGAAAACTCGCTGCTTTGATTGATCTTCTAAAATCTTCAGAGTTGTGTCATCTTCATTCCAACAACTTAAATCCATTCTTTATTTGGGCGGCCTCACTGGCAAATGTTCCGGTGATCGTCAACACGATCGAATCGTCCGTCCAATTTCCCTATTCGGCTTATTGCGACTATCTCATTTGTCCGTCTTATTACATCAGAACCATGCAGTCGCGCATTCGTCATATTCAGGTGATTTATAACGGATGTGATGTGGAAAACCATGTTTTACCCAAACGGCTGGCATCAAAAGATAAGATCGTTTTGGCTGAGGTACGGCGTCCCAACAAAGACATGTTTTTCCGCCTGGATCAGCTGATCGATGCCCTGAGCGCCACGGCGGGCACACAGGTGGAAGCCTGGATCATCGGGGAGGAAGGAGCATCCACGGACAAAGTAAAGTACTTTGGCGTGGTTCCCCAGCCCGCTGAGATTGTGAAAAAAGCCGATTTTCTGGTGCACTTATCGAAACACGATGCTCTGCCCAACGCCGTCATCGAAGCCATGGCAGCAGGTGCGATTCCCATCGCTTCGGCTGTCGGTGGAATTCCAGAGGTCGTGGATCATTACACGAACGGCATTTTGGTGCCGACCGAACAACTATCTTCAAAAACCGCCCTTATCGATTTTATAAGCGAAATTCTCACGCAATATCTGACGGAACGTGAGCGCTTTGAAGAAATGAGACGACAGGGGATTGAGAAAGCCGAACGGATTTTTAGTAAGCAGCAAATGGTGAATCAATATGGCAAGCTTTATGAGACGATCATCCTCTCAAACGATAGACCGAACAGAAGCCGGTTGAATGTGTTATTGGAGGACACGAATGCCGAAGTCACCCCCCGCTTTCTGGATTTGTTGGAAGCGTATTGCTTTCATCCTTTTGAAGGAGCGGATGCCATCAAAAAGGTCGATTTTGATATTTTCCCGCCGCAACAACGGGCGTTTCTGTTAGGCATCCTGGCGGAGCATACCATGAAAAATCAACAAACGCCTCTGGCGATGCAACTGTTGCATTATGCCGTTACTCTGTGGGATCAGGATTTTTACTTGAATTTAAACCTGGGGATCGCCCTGAAAATGTTGAATAAATTGTCTCAGGCCGAAATCTATTTCCGGAAAGCGATTCAGCTCGTGCCGGATGAGATCGAACCCTACCTCATTCTACTTGAAATTTACATGAGTCAGGGAAAGCGCCAGGAGGCAGAGGCGCTGGCGACCGACCTGCTTGAAAAAATCCCCCTGAATCACCCAATGCGTTCCACCCTGTCGCTCCTGGTTCAGCCCAATCAGCGACATCATCAACCCCACCCGTCTTCAATGCAGGTCATGAACTTCTAAGACCGCAGGAGCGGGAACCGTTGTCTGGGAGAAATCGTCAACAAGACGCTGGGTATTTTTGTCGGTAGGATAAAAATATTTCAAGACGATTCTCAGCCATTCCGGATAACCGCCGAGACGCTGGCTCCGTCCGATCTTCCTTTTCAAAACGGCAACCTGGACGGGCAAGGTATCCACAAAAAACTGATGCGCCATTGCCATCGCCGTCAGTCCGGCATCCGGCATGGCGCCGGTATCACAGTGATAAGAAATATTCAGCAACAATTGCAAGATTTGCTGAACGTCATCGAATTGATTTGGAAAATCGATAGCCAGCAAATGGCTGATGCTCCCCAAATTCAGCAGCAGCAATTCAATGTTTTCATTCTGTATGGCTTCGCTGGCTTCGAAAAGACTTTGAATAATGAGCCATTCTTTCACGTCGTGTGGCATACTTGCCGACAGCGAATCATAAAGATTCAACACGTCCCTGTCCAGCTCTTTCCGTCTGGTACGAAGCCTTTCCACAATTTGCTGATAAAACCGCAGTGCGGCATTATACTCCGTCGCATCCTCCTGCCCCACCTGGTTCTGGAAAACGGTTTCCTGAAGCACCTGAAATAGGTGGAGCGACTCGCCGGTCTGACTCTGTCCTGCGCTTTTCTGCAGATGGCGTCTGGCGGCTTCCCAATCTTTTCTCAGCGAGGCCATAATAAATTCAAGTTCGTCCTCTTCCGGCCCGGGAAGCGGCATCTCTTCGATCCATTCTTCCAACCAGCAAAGATAATCAATTGAGGCCAGGTCCTGGGCTATGAGCGCCACGAATCCCCGGTCGGAATGAAATTTCTCATATAATTTTTTAAACAGGTTTTTTCCGGTTTCAAGATCAGACACAACGATACTGTTATGGCACGCTTCAATGGCCATGGTGTTTTTGCCAAATGGGTCCTCCATCGCCTGAAGAATGGCTTCGATACCTTTTTCTTTTTCGCCGGTAGCCATCAAACTCACGCCATACCAATATTTCAATTTGGGAGCTTTGTTTAAGGTGTAAATATTCAAATTGCCGAGCTGTTTCGGATCTTTTTGATAAACCTCCAACAGCTCCAGGTACCGTTTACCATATTTCACCGCATCCGAAAAATTCTTCTTGATGTAGCTAATGGACGACAACTGATAATAGCCGTCGATATAATCCGGCAGGATTTCAAGCGATTCTCTGGCCTTTTCTTCCGCTTCATCCAGCCGGCCGCGATGGATGAGTGCAGCAACCAGAGCATAATAGGTGGAAAGGAAGAAAGCCGGAGCTTCCTTTTGATTCTTCAACAGCTCAAGCGTTTTTAATGAATATTCGATACATTTATCCGGCTTTTGATATTGCGAGTAGCCGCAAGCCAGGTAAAAATAGGGCGTCGGATCATCGGGCTTCTCCCGGATCCATTTTCTCAAGAGCCGGGTGGTGCGCTTAAATTTGCGCAGCATGGTCCGTCTATCGAGATCATAGCCATAATGAAACAAGCGGACGGTCGAAAACTCAATTTTTCCCGGAATGACCACCTGGTTGTGGACCCGGCCTACATATTTGGCGCCTTTGCGGCGGTACAGACGCGGATAATTGAATACCACGCCATAGCTGCCGTCTGATTTGACATCCTGGATGAGCACCATGTATCCGTTGACATCCGCAGGAGCATTGCGGATGGTATCCAGCAGCGCGGATTTTGTATCAGGATCCAGGACTTCGTCTGCATCAATTTGCAAGACCCATTCTCCGGTGGCATACGACAGGCTCTGATTCCGATGCAGACTGAAATCGTTCTGCCAGGGATGCTGATAGATTTTGGCGCCGTATCTTGCGGCTATATCCATGGTTTTGTCCGTGGATCCCGTATCCACAACGACAATTTCATCGGCAATATCTTTGACACTATCCAAACACTTGCCGAGTAGTTTTTCTTCATTTTTGACAATCATACATACCGAAAGCGTCGGACGAGACGAAGACGATGTTTTGTTCCGAGTTTTTTGGGGGGCTGCCATTGTCACTCCTTCTGCTAATGATTGAGACACGGCGGCTTTACGAGAAACGCCGCTCGCGGATGAAATGAATGCTCAATATGCTATGATGCGGGATACTGCCTCCTCACCTGCGTGGATATTCGCACCGTTTATATGCTATGAACGTCGATCATTTGTTTCTTTTGCAACAGAGATTTAAGCGTGCGCAGTTGCCCGAGCAATTTTTGAAACTCTGCTTTGGAGGCACGCCTTTCCATCAGCTCAATATATTTCTTCAATTGATCCATATTAAAGGGCTGGTCCGTCAGGGCCGGCTCCATGGCGAATAAAATATTTTTAAACAAGAACAAGGCCAATTCTTCCTGATCGCTTTCCAGATAGCGAATGCAGGTGTAAATGGCAGAGGCGAGCAGTTCCTCTTCCTCATTTTGTAAATCAGGCGTCATTTTTTGAACTTCACCAACCATGGGATTTAAGATCTCCATTAAGATATTCGCTTCTGTATGAGTCGGATCGATTTGTTGTAGTTCCTCCAGCATTCCTTTGGCCTTTTCAAACTCCCCGATTTCTAAAAAGGCCTGAGCCGCCAAAAACTTAGCTTCCGGTAAAACAGGCGGCTTCCCTTCAACCGATGACAGCACCTGACTGGCTTCTTCATACCGCTCTAAATGCATCAGGATTTTCCCCCCTTCCAATGTGGGGCGGTTCTGGATTCGCGGGAGAAGCAATTCAGCCAGGAATTCTTTTTCATGCTGATGCAACTGATCCACTGGAACGAGCTTGAAAATTTGCAAAATAAAATGCTCTTCAGGAAACCGCTGCCAGATTTTCCTGAGGTACAGGGAAACAAAAAGATAGCTCAAATCTTGAATCGCTTTCAAAATCCTGATCGCGGTTTCCTGGTGAAAAGCCGGATCATCCGCAAAGGTTTCCAGAAAATCGATCGCTTTACGCGGCTTACGTAAAAAGACGGCAGACAAATAGCCCTTGATCCAGGCGTCACAAGGGTAGATTTCTTCGTACCGGTGTACCGCCTCCAGATCCGGCGGTTGCTGCCCGTACCGGGTGTGAAATTCTTCAGCAAAATAATATGCTGTGAGCCAATTCTGCTGGTAAAACTCGGTACACATCTGCACATAAAGCCGGTCCTTTTCATGCTCCGACAGCCAGCTCCCGAACTGCTTTCGCAATTGCTCCGCTTCGCTCAATCGATCTTCATCGAGGTAACCGAAAAACAGAAGATAGAATAGCGGCCTGACAACGGCGGTCTCTTCCTCTGTTTCTAAACGCTCCAGCGCCTGATGAACCTCTCGAATAAGTTCAGGACTGAAGCCTGTTTTATGATAAATCCCATTGATGCGCTTCAGGAGCGTATCGGTCTCGTTTTCCGGTTCAACATCATGCTCCGGTAACCTCAATTTCCCCAGAACCTCGACCGGCCACAGGGAAGCGTAAAGATTTTTACTGGATATTTGTATCATAGACTTCCACGGGCTCCTTTCCAAATCAAGGTGAATTTGTCAATTGCCATTCCACGGAGTTGCCGTTTGATGGCGGAACATGTTATGGGTTTGCATACCGATTTTGTTCAATGTCGTTGCCGTTTTGCGCATTTGCAAAAGACTCCTGTGAAGAGATGCTCAAGCCCATGGTCATCCTTCGGGCGTCTTTGGGAGCTATGATAAAAAATCCGTTGCCGTTTTGCACTTTTTCCCAGTTGGGTTTCAAACCGGGAAGCTGAGTGCCGGCAAAATGGATTTGATATCCCGCCGTGGTAAACAGATGCTTCCACCAGTCGAGATTTTCGGCGATCACATGGCTGCGGTCCAATTGATACGCCGGAATATGGTACCGCCCTCGCTCGCCCAGCGGCACAATGATCAAAATTTGATTCTGAATGAACGGCAATAAACGGGTCAATAGCGAATAGATTTCCGCCGGCTGCATATGCTCGAACACATCCTTGGCGATCATGTAATGGATCACATTTTGATTCTGGACCAGGATATCTTCAAGCTGGTTGGTGCAATAGGGCCGGACATCCTCGTCGCAGGATTTCAAAGCATATTCTGAAATATCAAATCCCCATGCGTTGATATCCAATAACCGCAGCGCTTTCACCAAATAGCCTTTGGCACAACCGTAATCCAGTACAGTACTCCCCGGCGGGATTTTCAAATACCGGATAATGCGATGCGCCAGCGGCAAAGTCAATTCGGGCAGCCAGCGGTAATTGGTATATAGCGATTTCCCGGTAATCAACCCCCGTTCAAAATAGTCTTCATCGTAAAATTGAGGATCGGTTTCTGAGATCACAGCTTCGTTGGCAGGCACAAAATCGAATTTCACTTCCTGAATGCGAGCCGGAGCAATCATCCCTGATCTCCTTTGCGGTTTAAATGAAATTTTCATGCATCGCCGGTTTGGCAATATTTTCCAGAACGCGCAGATTTCGCGTAAATACACAGCCCTTGCAATCGTCATGGGGAACAAACTGAGGTTCAATTTTGCCATCCAGATAATCTTCAATTTCATGGGCCGAACAGATGGCATATTTCGGATCGAATTGCATGCTTTCGTTGTTCAGCACCACGGAATCGCAACTGTAAACGGTGCCCGGATATCCATGCCGGTTGATTTCCTCGCTCAAATACGGCCGGAAATAGCCCATCGGGCATCGTTTGAAAAATCTGGACGGCGCTTCGTGCAATTTGAGCTGGTGAAAAAACTTCGGGTTATTGATTTTCTCGAGAATTTTCGCCAGCGCCTGATGCTGCAAAATCAGCTCTTCCTGGTTCAGCAAACAGTTGGGCAGCAACCGGACGTACTGGCCGTGGTGCCGATCCACGAAATCCGAAATTTTGCGAAAGGTTTCCTCGTCGGTTTCGGTGCTGTACACGTAAGAAAATCCCAGCACCGTTTTCTCATGCAAATCTTTCGGAATGGCAATGCGCTTTTCCCAATCCGGAAAAATGTTGATGCTGACGCGAATCCAGGTGAATTCACCAAGCAAGGCTTCGTCGATCAGATGAAAATTGGTGCCATTGGTAATCAGCGCCACTTCGAGATCGTGGGAACGGATCAACCGCACCAGCCGGTTGAATTCCGGGTACAGAGTCGGCTCTCCCCCACCTGTCAGAATCACGGCTTTCAAGCCGCGCCGGGTGAGCACATCCAACCATTTTTCAATGACCGGAAAATCGATCCGCGCAATGATATTGCGATTGGTCACCGAACAGTAGGCGCATTTCAGATTGCATTTTCCCTCCGGAGAAATATGGCACGACACCGGATTGGTGCGGCCGGTTTTCTGAAACTGCTGCAGTCGATCGAGATGGCGGTAAAACTTATCACCGGTCGAGGTGAAGTTTTTCTCCTCTTCCGTAAGCCGGTGCCTCAGCACGACACTCTCGGCATGGCCGTTGCCATTCCCGTTGTCCTGGATTTTTTTGATAATAAACGAGCTTGAATAGCTGCCGGTCTGGCAGATGCGATCCACGATTTCATTGGCGACGCTTTCATTTAGAGGCACCACCTCACTGGTGCCGTCCTCTTTCACCAGAATGTATCGCTTTTGCCGGGTGGTAATTCGGTTCCGTTTGAAAACGGTCTTGATAATCGTGTCACCCTGGCGCTGCTCGATGTATATATCCGCCGGCGATTTTTCGCCGTCTTTGTTGATCAAAATGGTTTCATGCCGCTTCACCATAAGCGGGGTCCTCCAATACGGGTTCATAATCCTTGCCGTTGAGACGGGCAATCAACCGCTGAATCCTCAGCGGATGCGGTCCTCGATACGGAATCGTTCTCACCAAATTGCCGTAAACCGTTTCCATATTCCAATGCGGATACAGTTTCTTGTGGTTCTCCAGTTTCTTTTGTGTGGCGTTACTGAAGACATAGCCATAGTGAAAAATGATCGGCGCTTTCAGCACGATTTCATCGGGGCTTCCTTTCCAAAAGCCTTCGCTTATGCTCCGAACGTTGCCGTCATTTTTAAACAAATGGTGTCCGAAAATATAACCGGGATTGGCTCGAATGGTGTTGAAATCGTAAATAAAATGCAAGTGTGGGAACAGAAACGCCTTTCGTTCCGGGAACCGCTCAATGGCTTTAAAAATCAGCTTTTCCGCGCCTTCCGGCAACACTTCATCGATATCTCCGCCCCAGATATAGTCGCCTTTGCAGGCGTCAATGCCCACATTGCGCATGTTGGCGAGCCAGTGGGAATTCTTCTCAAATTGCGCCCGGATGATTTTGATTTTCGGAATGCGCTCCTGCAACTTTTGCAGCCATTCCATAGTGTCGTCCGTTGAGTATCCCTCAACGATGATAATTTCCCATGAGAAAGGCTCGACGGAATAGATGCTTTCCACAAACGGATATCCGCGTTCGATTAAATTTTGTGCCACTAAAACCGTGGAGATACGCATTTTGATTTCCTCACGCAACGTTCAATGCCTCGGGAAGTTCGATTGCCTGTAAAATCCGATCCAGAGCATGCGACCAGGTATAGTGCTCCATCATTTTGCGCCGGGCCAGTTTTCCCTTTTGCATCACCCAATCCGGATTTTGGGCGGCTTGTTGTAACAGACCGGCCAAGGCCTCGACATCGGGGTCTCCCCACCGGGGCGGCCCATTGACATACCCGGTCTCCGGCCAGTGATGCACCCAACCATGCTCAACGTGCATCTTGCGGCAATAGTCCCAATCCACTTCGACTTCCTGCGCCGGAATCAACCAACCGATCTCCGGATCAATAAACTCCGGCGGAGCAGAATAATCCGTGACAATGCAGGGGACTTCGCAAGCGCAGGCTTCCGATAAAGGCATGCCCCATGCCGTCGTCCGCGTCGGATACACGAAACAATTCAGGGAATTATAAAATTCACACATCTGCTCTTCCGTCCAGTCCCAGAAATGGTCCAACACCTCCACATGAATTCCATAACTGTGGATATAGTCAACCAATTTCGGCTCGGGTCGGCTGTATAACTTGATTCTGAGCAGTACATCTTGGCTGGAACCGAAAGCTAATTTGAAACCTTCCAACAGCACGTCCAGGCCGGAACGTGAGTTGGCGGCGATGACGCTGCCGAACGTAAACGGTTTGGCCGGTTTGAGGTGTGGCAAAGGACGGTATTGCTCGACATCCACACCGAGCTGGCCGGGAACCGCCTCGATGCCATACCGCTCCAGAATATGGACCACATGCCGACTGATACCGACAATCCGGTGAATATTATGCAATCGCTGAAATCGGCCCCGGTGGATGGCTGTCAATTCCCACACAAAAAACAGCAGAAACCGCCATCCGGGAGGCAGATCGGGACCATCCAATTGCGCAAAGACTCCGCCGACCCACGGAATCGCGGTGCCCCGTTTTTGCAGCTCGCGGATGATATTCCGCGACACCACCCCAAAACTACCATCGTCCGATGGGATCCATTGCATGGCTGAATTCTCTCCATTTGACATTCAAAGTTTCCGGCAGCGTTTCATCGCGTTTCAACTGAGATAAATACCAATCGATGGTCCGCCGCAATCCTTGCGTCAGCGGCGTGACCGACTGAATATGGACCGATTGCGCTTTCTCCGGATTTCCAAACCGCACCGGCTGTCCGCTCGGTCCGCTTTTCTGATACACCACCGGCTTTCCGGTTTGCAAAATCGCCTCTATCGCTTCGACCAGATCCGCAATGGTTACGGCAAACTTCCGCCCTCCGCACACATTGAAAACTCCGGTGAGCCGGCGCTCAATGGCTTCGACAATGCTTTTGGCGAGATCATCCACATACACAAATTCCCGGATTTGCGACCCGTCGCCCCAAACGTGCACTTCAGGTTCAAAAATAAATTTGCGGATGAGAGATGGAATCACATGCGCATGCTCGGTAAAATCATCACCGGGCCCGTACAGATTATAGGGCCGCAAAATCACCACCGGCTTCTGAATCTCTTCAAATCGCGTTTGGGTGTAAATCTCGCCCATCCGTTTTCCCCAGCCATAGCCATAATTCGCGGCATCCGGCTCGCCCACCATTCCCTGCTCTTCCCGAGCGCCGGCGCTGACTTCGTTGGCATACACGCATGCCGAAGAAAGCTGTACAAAATATCGCGCCTGAGCCGCGGCAAGATCGGCGGCGTGACGCATCAGCTCAAAATTTTCAACCAGCATCTCCGATTGATGCGTGGAGTTGTATCCCACACCGGCAACCCGGCCGGTGGCATTGACCACCGCATCGTACTCGTCCGCTCCGGGCAATTGCCTCGCCAGCCGGATATCCAGATTGAACCGGCACAGTTTCGGATGATCATGGCTGACGTCCATGGCATGCCGGGAAAAGATATGCACTTCATGCCCGCGCTGAAGTAAGGCATCCGTGACTCTGCGCCCGACAAAGCCGTTCCCGCCAAGAACAGCGACTCGCTTTTGCTCCCCGGTCATACCATGCGCCCTCTTTTAAAGAATTCATGAAATGCTTCCACCACATAATCGATGTCCTCATCGGACAGCTCCTGATGACAGCCGATGTAAAAAGCGTTTTTGCCGATGCGATCCGCCACCGGGAAGTTCCGCATATCCAGCTTGAACAGCTTTTGATAGACCGGCTGGGTGAGCAGCGGAAAGGCGAAGCGCGTTTCAATACCGCGATCTTCCAGAAACGCCACCAGGTCGTTACGGAGCCCCGGGCGTTTTACCGTAATCGGATACATCATGAAAGCATGTTCCCGATCTTCGGGGATGACGGGCAATTGCAGTTCATCCTCCAGGTCTTTCAGGCCCTCGGTCAGCCGCCGGGCGTTGTGCTGCCGGCCCTCGAGCAACTTTTCGTATTCTTCCAGTTGGGCCAGCCCCAGCGCGGCTTCCATTTCAGTGGGCCGGAAGCTGTGTCCCAGCCGCACGAACGAAAACCGGCGTTCGATCACATCGCGCAGATCGTTGTCGGTGAGATTGTCGTCGCTATCGATGTCGAGATAAATCGAATCGCGGCCGTGCGCGATAAGGCTGCGACAAATCACCGCCAAATCGGGATCGTCGCACAGCGTGAGGCCGCCCACCCCGGTCACGAGGATGTGCGCCACATAGGTGGAAAAGCAAGCCGCTTCACCGAACGATCCCACGGGCCGGCCCCGGTAATGAACAAACATGGTCTCACAGGAATCCTCGAGCACCGCCAGATTGTGCTTCACCGCAATCTCCATGATCGGATCCATATCGCACGGCAGTCCGAACAGATGCACCGGCAAAATGGCGCGCGTCCGCGGCGTAATGGCCGCCTCAATTCTTCCGGGATCAATGTTATACGTCAGCGGATCTACATCCACAAAGACCGGCTTCATGTGATTGTATAGAACGATATTCGACGTGGCGATAAAGGTTATTGCCGGCACAATAACTTCATCGCCATCCTGCCAGCCGTGCTTCTCCTTCATGGCGGCCAGGGCCACCTGCAGCGCGCTGGTGCCGCTGTTCGCCATCACGCCGAACCGGCGGCTGTGCAGCCGGGCAAACTTCGCTTCAAACGTATGCACGTACTTGCCGATCGACAGCCGGTTGGAATCCAGCACGTTCATCACGTACTGCCGTGCGCGGGCGCTGATTTTCAATCCCCCAACACCGATCTGCCGTTTTTGAGTTACCGTTGCCATAGCTCACCACTCGTTTTCATCCAGTTGTTCGATGGATTTCACAAGACCTTTTTGCTGGAAACTGCCCTCCCGGCTGAGCTTCACGTAAGTTTCTTTAAACGTGGCCGTATCCCAAACGGTGGTGTCCACCACATGGACGTCCTGGAAGCCTCCCATCTGCAACGCTAGCAGTTTCAAATCCGCCACCAGCATCAGCCGCACCAACTCTTCGAACTTTACTTTAGGCTGCCATCCCAGCAACCGTTTGGCTTTTGATGCATCGCCCAGCAAGAGGTCCACCTCTGCCGGCCGGAAATATTTGCGGTCGATTTTGACATACTTTTTCCAATCCATTCCGGCAAGCTCGAACGCCAGCTCCACGAACTCCCGCACCGAGTGCGATTCGCCGGTGGCAATGACGAAATCTTCCGGCTGCGGATGCTGCATCATCCGATACATGGCTTCCACGTATTCCTTCGCATAACCCCAGTCGCGTTTGGCATCGAGATTGCCCAGATACAGCTCATTTTGCAATCCCGCCTTGATGCGCGCCACCGCCCGGGTGATTTTGCGTGTGACAAACGTCTCTCCGCGCCGGGGAGATTCGTGATTGAACAAAATGCCGTTGACCGCAAACAGGTTATAACTTTCGCGATAATTGACCGTCGTCCAGTAGGCAAACACCTTGGCGCAGCCATACGGACTGCGCGGATAGAACGGCGTGTTCTCGTTCTGCGGAATTTCCTGTACTTTGCCGAACATCTCGCTGCTGGATGCCTGATAGAATTTCGTCTCGATTTCCGCCTCGCGGATGGCTTCCAGCAGGCGAATGGTGCCCATGCCGGTAATGTTGGCGGTGAATTCCGGCATGTCGAAACTCACCCGCACATGACTCTGCGCCCCTAAGTGGTAAATTTCATCCGGCTGGATGCGGCGCAGCAGCCGCGCCAGATTGCTCGAGTCGCTGAGATCGCTATAGTGCAAAAACAGCCGCACATCTTCATCGTGTGGATCCTGAAACAGGTGATCGATACGTGTGGTGTTGAAATGGCTGCTACGGCGAATCAGGCCGTGAACGATGTAGCCCTTTTCCAACAGCAGCTCTGCCAGATAGCTGCCGTCCTGGCCGGTGATGCCGGTAATCAGCGCCACCTTTCGCGCCGCAGCGCCGGATTTTTCCGCGGTTGCTGTTTGCATACTCCGTTTCCTATTCTGCTACTGCATTCAAAAGCGCTTCGAACGCCGTCTGGAATCGCGCTTCCCAGGTGTGTTCGCGTAAACTGCGCTGGCGTGCATTCCGGCGGATGCGCTCGGCATGCTCGGGATGGTCCAAATAATAGCGCACTTTGCCGATCAACTCATCTTCATCACGGTACGTGTCAATGTCCTCGCCGAACCGGAAAAAGGGCTGCAAATCCGGATTGTGTTGGGTCAGATACAGAGCGCCGCACATGGGCACCTCAAAATCGCGCCCCTTGATCTGCAATACGTCAATCTCTTCTTCGGGCGTTTCGCCCATGCCCAACACAATTCTGGCTCGATTGAACAGCTCGATCATGGTCTCCTGCGAGATTTCGCCGGACTCCCAGTCCCGGCCAAAGCCGCGGGCATCGATGCCCAGCGAACGCAACCGTTCGATCATCT
>WFVT01000316.1 GCA_015491485.1 Candidatus Zhuqueibacterota bacterium | reverse complement strand
CTTCATAGACCGGTCATTTTTATCTTAATGGCCATTCTCGTCATCCTCGGATGGCGTTCTTATATCAGCCTGCCCCGCGAGGCCTCCCCCAGCATTACCATTCCCATGGTGGTCGTGACAACCACCTACTTCGGTGTTTCGCCGGGCGATATTGAAACCCTGATCACGCAGCGCATCGAGAAAAAGTTAAAAGAAATCACCGAAATCAAGGAAATCCGCTCGACCTCGGCGGAAGGTTTTTCATCAATACAGGCGGAATTTAATCCGGATATCGATATCGATGAAGCCGTACAAAAAGTGCGCGAGAAAGTGGACCTGGTGCGCCCGGAGCTTCCTGAAGACGCCGACGATCCGGTTATCGCCGAGATCAACTTTTCCGATTTTCCGATCATGCTGGTGAATGTCTCCGGCGATTACGGATTGGTGCGGCTCAAGAAAATCGCCGAGGACCTGGAAGAGCTGTTCGAAACCGTTCCCGGCGTGCTGGATGTGAAAATCACCGGCGGCCTGGAACGGGAAGTCAAAATCGATGTCGATCTCGACCGAATGAAATATTACGGCATCTCCTTCCAGAAAATCATCGACGCGGTCCGCGACGAAAATACCAATATTCCCGGTGGGGCGATCGAGGTTGGGCGACTCAAATACACCGTGCGGGTCCCCGGTGAATTCAGTGATCCTGCGGAAATTAATGATATCATCGTCAAGGTAGTTGACGGCAAGCCTATTTATATCAAAGATGTTGCCACGGTTCAATTTGGTTTCAAAGAACGCACCAGTTATGCGCGTCAGAACGGCGTAGAGTGCATCACTCTCA
The DNA here is from genome assembly GCA_015491485.1 of Candidatus Zhuqueibacterota bacterium. Lineage (GTDB taxonomy): Bacteria > Zhuqueibacterota > Zhuqueibacteria > Zhuqueibacterales > Geothermadaptataceae > Hydrothermovivens. The sequence goes on along the minus strand of WFVT01000316.1, from coordinate 17,636 downwards.
GCGTGGTGAAACGATCAGGTGAGAACATCATTCAGGTGGCGGACGGCGTGAAAGCCAAGATTCAAGAAGCGCTACCGACATTGCCTCCCGGAACGCGCATCGATATTCTTGCCGACCAATCCAAAATGATTCACCGGATGGTCAATGAACTGGAAAACAACATTATCTCCGGATTGATTTTGGTGGTCGGTGTCCTGTTTCTTTTTCTCGGCTTTCGGAACTCGGTGCTGGTGGCGATTTCCATCCCCCTGTCCATGCTGATCGCGTTTATTGTCATTCAGGCCATGGGCTATACCCTGAATATGGTGGTTCTGTTCAGCCTGATTCTCGCGCTTGGTATGCTGGTGGATAATGCCATCGTGATTATCGAAAATATCTATCGGCACCGTGAAGAGGGCTACCCGTTGCTCGAGGCGGCCTATCGGGGTACCCGTGAAGTGGGGGCGGCTATTGTCGCAAGCACCATTACCACCCTTTGCGCCTTTGCCCCCATGCTTTTCTGGCCGGGTATCATGGGAGAATTCATGCGGTTTCTACCGATTACGCTGATCATCACTCTGGCAAGCAGTCTGTTTGTGGCCATTGTGTTTAATCCGGTCTTTGCCGGACAGTTCATGAAATTGAGCGATCGGCAGGGGGAACGGCGTATCGACCATTTGCTCAACCGCATTATCACTCTGTACGACAAAACCCTTCGTTTTGCTCTCGATCACGGTAAATTAACGATTATCAGTTCGTTTGGAGTGTTGATTTTCATCATCATTCTATATGCATTTCTCGGCAAAGGCGTCGAATTTTTTCCGGATGTGGACCCCCAGCAAATCTATGTGGAGGTGAGCGCTCCCATTGGTACCAACATCGAAGAATCCAACGCGATCGTGCAGCAAATCGAAGCCAAACTCCCTCCTTTTCTCGGAGACGTGAAAAGCTACACAGCCAATGTCGGCTTTTCCATGCAGGTGCGGCCGTCGGATGGCGGCGGCGGTGGTACGCCCCATAAAAGCCGCGTCACCATTGATTTTGTGGATCGCGAATACCGGAAACAATCTTCAAAGCTGACCATGGAACAAATCCGCGAGGCCATCAGCGGGATTCCCGGAGCGCGGATTGATGTGGAGAAGCAGCGCATGGGCCCGCCCACCGGACCGCCGGTAAACATTGAAATCGCCGGAGAAGATTTTGCCACATTGGGCGAGCTGTCGCGGCAGATCCAGCAGAAAATCCGCAACATTCCCGGCCTGGTGGATCTGCGCGATGATTACGATACCGGCCGCCCCGAATTGCGCGTGATGATCGACCGCGAAAAAGCCAATCTATACCGCCTGAATACAGCGAAAATCGCCCGCACGATTCGTACGGCCATCAACGGCACCAAAGCAACCAAATACCGCATCAATGAGGATGAATACGATATTCGAGTCCGTCTCGATGAGCGCTGGCGGCAATCGCTGAAACAGTTGGAACAACTGGTGATTTTCCATGAAGGCAAGCAAATTCCAATCACTTCAGTGGCTCATTTCGAAATGCGCGGCGGCCTGGCTAACATCAATCGGAAGGATCTGAAACGGGTGGTTACGGTTTCCGGCAATGTGCAGGGCCGCCTGGCCAATGAGGTGCTCGCTGATGTCCAGCGCACGCTGCAATCCTTTCGGCTGCCTCCCGGCTATTCCCTATCTTACACCGGAGAAAACGAGGATCAGGAAGAGAGTAAAGAATTCTTGAGCAATGCTTTCTTGATCGCCCTGCTGTTGATTTTTCTGGTGTTGGTCTATGAATTTAATTCTGTGACCACGCCTTTTGTCATTATGTTTTCCGTGGTGTTGTCTTTGATCGGGGTTCTGCTTGGATTGATTATTACGCGGCTACCTTTCGGGATCATCATGACCGGGATCGGAGTGATTTCGCTCGCCGGCGTGGTGGTCAACAATGCCATCGTGCTTTTGGATTATACCTTACAACTGCGAGCGCAGGGCATGTCCAAATACGATGCCATCATCAAAGCCGGCAAAACGCGTTTCCGGCCGGTCTTGCTGACAGCCATCACGACCATCCTTGGCCTTATTCCGTTGACGACCGGCTTGAGCTTTGATTTTTTCAGCGGCAAAATGAGTTACGGCGGTGAAAGTTCGCAATGGTGGGGCCCCATGGGAGTGGCGGTAATTTTCGGGCTGGCGTTCGCCACCTTTCTCACGCTGGTCGTAGTGCCGGTGGCTTATTCCATTCTGGACAGTGTTTCTGAAAGAATACGGGCATTGGTGGGTATCAAAAAACAAGCGCTGGAAGAGAGTTCCCTTAAAGCATTGCCGGAAAGCAAAATGTAAAAGGCCGCCCAAAAACGTGAATGCGACAAATCAGCTCACATCGGCCGAACTCCGGCATTCGGGCTTGATGGTAAGCTTTGCATCCGCGTTTTCGGGCAGCCCTGATTTCATTGGTTCATCCATCCGCCCGGAGTCCGTTCCGGGCGCCGGTTATCCCTGCACTTCAAATCCAAGAATATTCAGCATTTTGATCAGTTCGTTGCCGCTGGCCGGCAAACTGGGTAAAATACGTTCTTGATTCTCGGCGATCCATGGATCCTGATTCGTGCCTCTCTTGACCCGGGCATCCAAATTGTTGATCATTCGCCATTCCTTGATGAACTGTTCATGATACTCTTCAAAGCGGTTTAATGAAGCTCCCTTTTTGATGACCGCCTCGGCAAGTTCGGCAAGCATAAAGGCTTCCCGGAAACCGATGTTCATGCTCTGAATGCCGGCCGGTCCGGTCATATGAATGGCGTCGCCGGCAAGCCAAACACGCCCTTTGCCGAACCGGTCTGCCAAACGCTTTTCAAAGCGCACCACGATTCGCCATGTGATCTGTTCCGGCTGAGCCGTAAACCAACTGGCTCGCTCTTTCAGCAGTTGATGAAAGCGCTCCATGGATAGAATCGGAAATGGACTCTGGCTCAAACTGACCGCCTGGCGTTCCTTTTGACGGCTGTCCTCATCATGAAGCTCATCTTTGACTTCGAAACTCCAGCGACAGAATTGATTGGGCAGCGGCCACAGAACATTCATGGTGTCCGGCGTGAGATCGAGACGCATGTCGTAATCCCGGGATTGACGGCATTTGAATTCGAAGACCGCAAAATGTTGCGTTTGCCCCACCATTTCAAATGGAATTTGCAGAGACCGGCGCACAAACGAGCGATGACCATCCGCACCGATAACCAACGGCACTTTAACTTTTTCCGATTTTGCCACCACCCATTCTGTGTGTGCAATGGCATATCCCAAAGAGATCTTTTCCAATCTGTCAATCACCAGCTCGACGCCATCGTCTTTTTCTTCAAGATGCGAGACCTCATGGTTCCACAACACCTTGATGCCCCGGTCATTCAAAGCCGATTCCAGAATCTCCTCGAGTTTCGCCTGCTCCATCGTAATCAAAAAGGGCATATCGGCATCGATGTCTTTGATGTGAATTTCTGCCCTTTTTTCAGAGGGATCATAGATTTCCACTTTACTGATTTTTCGCCCGTTCTTTTCGATTTCCTCAAAAAGTCCCAGCGATCTCAACAACCACAGGCTTTTCACATGCAAGCCGAGGGCGTAACTGTGCGCGGCGCGCCGCCAATCTTTATCCACGATCATCACCGATAAACCACGATGCGCCAGACTCAGCGCCGAGAACAAACCAACGGGACCGGCGCCAATCACAACAACATCTGGACGGCTCTTTCCAAACATAGCGATTCCTCCCACATAGGTTTCTCAATCCTCATTCACACCTGATCCTGAGAAAGAACAGTATTTCATGTTTTTGGCGCACCACCTCCTTTTCGGAGCGTTGGAAGGTTCAATCCTCATCACCAAAGCATTTCAGAGGGCCTCCTATTATACTAACCATCGAATGCCGCACCGGGTTTACAGGGGAATCCTTCTATTTTATTAGATTAAATCTCCCTGTCCTTCGGCCGCTTCTGCTTGAGAGTTACAATAAGATACAGCATTCTGAACCGATCCATCATGGCAGAATGTGCATATAATCCACGCCAAAATCAATTTTTAGAAAAGTCTCCACCCCACCTGTGGCCAGATTCAATCGATGGATGCCCCCATTGACCGTTTCAAAATATAAATCCTTCTGAAAATAGGTAAGATCGTCTGCCGGCCAGGCGGTTTCACTTGCCGGAGCATGAATCACCCGGGGATGGCTGCCATCCGCATTAGCGGCATAAATCGCACTCTCATAAGGCACACTGCCCTTTGGACGGCTTGCAATCCAGTACAAAACGCCGTCAACCACCGTCAGCGCTTCAACGAAATAACAATATTTCTCCGGAACAATGGTTTTTGGGGTTCGGCTGGTTTTCGCCATCCGCCGGATCACGCCTCTTTCCAAATCGTCATAGCGACTGCTCCAATAAACAAAAGAATCGCTGAGAGCAATCCGGGTCGGCAAAAGATCGTAATGCTCATACTCATGCACCAACGGTTTTAGTTGGCGGCTTTTCAAATCGTACTTCAGCAGGGTCGTACTGCCTAAAATATAGACTGTATTATTGGCATCATCCATGGCGACTTCAATAACGGCACCTCCAAATGGATCGGTATCAAATTCCGCCAATAGTTCTACTTCTGAGCCATCGGAACGGACCCGGAAAAGCTTCTCTATATCTAACATGGCATACAGCCATTCCGCGTTTTGATCAACTGCGATACCGCTGATGGCCAGCTCACCGCTTTCATAAATGGGAACGGGCTCCGGATTGTCAGGCGTGAATTTGGCGATGGCTTCTTTCCGATCGGTGAAGTAAACTTGTTGGGCGAATGACTGGAGGGGGATCAGTAAAAAAACGGATAAAACCAGGAGAGGTCGGTTCATGGTCAGCTCCTTTTGTGGCGCTTGAAAAAAGAGCGTTTATTCCCCATTGAGGTGTGGACGGATGATGAATGCTGCAACAGCCCGGGCACAATGAAACGGAATAGGTATGATCAGAGAGTATCGCGTGCTATCTTTGAATTAAACATTTTCCTTCAAAATGGCAAGACTTTCCTTGACGAGCAAGCGGAATATCCCCGCACTCCCGTACGCGGAAGCCGTCAGCGATCCATTCCATTCCCTGCTTGTAGCAAATGGAGAAAACCGTTCCCTTTACCTTTGCGCATCAGGACAGGGAATGCCCCGGGCTTCTGTCGCCAGAACTGCACCCGGGGCAGTGCTACCGGATCAGGATTGCCGTATCCATCGCATGACTTCAGGTAGAGTGGGCCGCTTTCCATACATCAAAATGCCCACACGGAAAATTTTTGCGGATAGATAAATCAGCAGCAGAATGGAGGCAATCAGAATACCAATGGAGACCAAAATCTCAATGGTCGGCGGCACATCGACGACGATACGGGTGAACATAATCATCGGAGAGAAGAACGGAATCATAGAAAAGGCGATGGACGTGGGCGTATGCGGATTGCCGATGATATAAGCGATCATGATCATGGGAATCACCAACAGCAGGATGAGAGGCGAGATCAACTGTTGCGCTTCCTGCTCAGAATTCACCATAGCGCCGATTGCCGCATACAGGGTGGCATACAGAATATAGCCAAGCACAAAGAAGACCACAAAATACACCAGGATCGTCATGTCCAATTCGAGAATCGGCAAATTCTTACCGGTGGGATCGACCCCGAACAGGCCGAGCAACGCCCCGGAATAAACCATGATCAGTGCCGCAGCCAACGCCCAGATGATGAACTGCGTCAGACCGACCGCCCCGACGCCGAAAATCTTGCCGGCCATCAGTTTAAATGGATCAATCGAGGAGACCAGTAACTCAACCACCCGGGAGGATTTGTCTTCGATAACCGCTCGCAGCACAAAATTGCCGTACAAAATCATCGCCATGTAAAGAAAAAAGACCAGAATATAGGCAACGATAAAAGTCTGGCCGCGCTCTTCTTTTTTCTCGCCTCCCGGGCCGATTTTAAACGTCGTGAGGTTGACTTCGCGCGTGATACTTTCGACCAATTCCTGATCCAATCCGGCCTGCCTGATTCGGATCTCCCGGATCACACGCGAGACGGCATCCTGAATTTGCTGGTTCTGACGAAAGTTGCTGACATTTTTCGCATAATATTCGACGCGGTTCGTTTCAAATACATCCGGAGGGATAATCAAAATGCCGAAGAACTTTTCCTGATCTACTTCCTTGATCAATTCCTGTTTGACCGGTTCGAGGTTTTCCGGTTTCACGATCAATCGTTTGAGCAAGTAAATTCGCTGTCCGGCATCGTTGGTCTGATCGAGTTCCCGCTGCAATCCCTCATACGCTTTTTGAGTGAAATCGATGACTGCAATGGTTTTCTGTTCTTCCGAAGTGATAACCGTCACCAGTGCAGGCACAATGCTGATTCCCAGAATGAATACAGGCATCAGAATGGTGCCAATAATGAAACCTTTGGTACGGACCCGTGTCAGGTATTCCCTCTTGATGATGGTGATCAGCTTTTTCAAGGTTGTTCCCTCCCGCCATTATTCCTCGGTTACGGTTCGAATAAAAATTTCGTTGAGACTGGGCTCGACCAGTTCAAATTTCAGCACTTCCACTTGTTGGACAGCCGCCTTGAGCAGGTCTTGCGCGTGTGTTCCGTCCGTCAAATGCACTTCCACGTAATTCCCGAAATCATTGACCTTTTTCACGAAATCAAGACGATCCAGGAAGTGATTGTCTCCTTCGTATTCGAGAATGACGGTATCGCGTCCGTATCGGCGTTTGATTTCCCGCAGATCTCCCTGCAGGACGGCCTCACCCCGATTGATCAAGCAAATGGCATCGCACAATCTTTCAACCTGATCCATTTGATGCGTCGAAAAAATGATACTGCATCCGGAAGATTTCATCTCCAGCATGATATCTTTAATTAGCTGCGTGTTCACCGGGTCCAATCCGGTAAAGGGTTCATCTAAAATCACCAACTGCGGTTCGTGCAAAATCGATACAATGAATTGAATTTTCTGCTGGTTTCCTTTACTCAATTCCTCTAATTTTTTATCCCAAACGGAATCCATTTGAAATCGCTGAAGCCATTGCCGCGCGCGTTTTTCAGCTTCCTTCGCCGGAACATTTTTCAATTCCGCGAAAAAAATGATCTGATCGCCGACTTTCATTTTTCCATAAAGTCCCCGTTCTTCCGGCAGATACCCAACCTTTTCCAGCTGTTCGGGAGAATTTGGCTGCCCAAACAACCGGATTTCCCCGGCATCCGGCATGATAATTTGCATGATCATCCGGATGGTGGTGGTTTTGCCGGCTCCGTTGGGGCCCAGCAAGCCGAAGATGGTTCCGGCTTCAATGGACAGGGACAAATCTTTGACCGCCTGAACCTGTCCAAAGGATTTTTGTACATGATCCAAAAGAAGTGCCTGCATGGACCTTTCCCTCCCTAAACGATGGACTGTTTCATCAAAAACCGCATTTCTCAGCTTTGAAGAATTACGCACCGAAGCGCATTTTGATTCAATATTTTTTAATCAGGTACCGGCAGCCGTTTCAGTCGTAATGGCCATAATGACTCAATCTGATGGTGAGAATAACATAACATCTACCGGCGCTGATGACCGGAATAGCCTTCAGCCTCAGAACGCCTACAGAATTTAGAAAACCATGGCACTCATACCTGCTTGAATCAAATCCTTTCGTCTGCGGTCGGCTCTTAAATTATCAATTTTAGGGCTATCCAAAAACGGAAAAATCGCCCCAAAATTCTCATGCCTACGGAAGCGGGTATCAAGGAAAAACGATAACTTATGGACTCTTGCTTTCGCCGGAATGACGCGGAATGGAGGTTTTTGGACAGCCCCCCGGAGCGACGCCGTCTCAAACAGAAATTGCAAAAAAGCGGCTGTCTTTATCGCTCCCGACAGCCGCTTTTGATGCCGACCCCATGGGCCGGATCATTCATCGATGCGCAGAATTTCAATGCGCCGGTTGGCCCTCCGGCCTTCGGGCGTGTTATTGGGGGCGATGGGGCGGGATTCGCCGTAACCCACGGCGATTAAACGATCAGGTGCAACGCCTTTGCTGATTAAGAACCAGCGGACCTGATTGGCTCTCTTCAATGAAAGCCGTAAATTGGCTTCATCATTACCACGGCTGTCCGTATAGCCCTGGATTTCGATCACCATGGTCGTATCCTTCTGCAACTCCTGCGCCAACTTTTCCAGCACCTGATAACTCATGCTGGTCAACCGCGCCGAGCCGCTGCGGAACGTGACCCCTTGCAGAATCCTCCGTTCCCCCGGTTTTAGCCAGGGCACCCGGTCAGGAATTCCATCGTGGTCTTTATAACCGTTGACCGTTTCGGGCTCGTTGGGTGCGCCGTCTTCATCATCAGGAATACCGTCATTGTCATTATCGAGGTCGGGGATGCCATCCTCGTCCTGAAATCCGTCCGGATCCTCGGCCTGGTTGGGCGCTCGATCGTTGACATCTTCAATACCATCGCCATCATTGTCCGGATCCGGAGCCCCGTCTTCATCCTGATAGCCGTCAAAATCTTCTGCCTGATTGGGCATCAGATCCATGGTATCCGGGATGCCATCGCCATCGTTATCCAAATCCGGTATTCCATCTTCATCCTCAAAGCCATCTTTATCTTCCGCTAAATTGGGCGCCCTGTCACGATCATCGGGAACGCCGTCGCGGTCGTTGTCCAGGTCGGGCATGCCGTCTTCGTCCTGAAAACCATCAACATCTTCTGCGTGTTCCGGCGCCCTGTCGAAACGGTCGAAAATGCCGTCATGATCGCGGTCCTGATCGCCGCCGAAGCGATAAAGCAATCCTATGCGGGCGTTAAAAAATCCATCGGTATCGTTGCGAGCCAGCGTTCCGTCCAGAGCATCGGATAAAGTGTAATGGTAATCTCCAGAAACAATCAGTGCCCACTGCGGGGTGATCAGTATCTCCGCCCCGGCACCGGCCAGCGCCACTTCCGCCCACCCGGACAACGGTCGGCCGTTGCGATTCAGAATCGGACTCTTGCGGTCGCCTTTTAACGCCCTGAACCGAAATCCGCCTCCTCCCCCAAAAACAAAAGGCGATATCCTGCGCGTTGGAAAAAACATCAGCATGGCGGAAATTTTGGCATCCATGAGGGGCGTATAAAAGGCATTCATCCGAACTTCATCGCGCAACTCGCCATATCCGGATTGCAACATGAGACCGAAGTACGGCAACGGCATGTACTGAACGGCAAAGTTAACAGCGGGACCATAGCCACTGCGCCTCAGATCGCCTTCATAATGCTGCACTCCCATTTGAATTCCCACCGCCAGTTGCCCTCGCTGATACTGTGCGGTTCCCGTGCCGGCCCAAACCAATCCCCACACTAAAATCCACCACAGTCTCCGTTGCATAGCAGCACCTCCATGGGTTGATCAACTGAATTGCGGTGCCAACAGGACAAAAATCGTGCCTGCAGGGAATCGCAGGTGAAGTGGAGATGTCCCTTTGAATAATCGATTGTTTTTTCGGGGATTATATTGGATAATCGAAAAGGTCGGTGCGGAGTAAGGCTATAAAACCGCCGTACATCGGCAGGAGAAATTTCAATTTTGTCTTACTATTCTTGTACTGAAGTGCAAATCAGGCAGGCGCAGACGAAACCGGCTCCGTTTTCAAACGCGAAACAACGGCTTGCGGCAGTCTGGAACGGTACTGTTCGAAAAATGCTTCGAAATCGTCCGGATACTGTTTGGCCACTTGCCGCAACAGCCAGCTCATGGCAACCTGTACCGCTGGATGCCGCTCTTCAACAACCGGTTCGAGAAAGGCAAAAATCTCCTGGGCTCCAAGAAGCAGTCTTCGTTCCTGAGACCGAGGATCAATATAGACCAAACTAACGATAGCCGAACGCCGTCTCCAGGGGTCAACGCTTTGCAACCACGGTGCCATGCGCATCACCAGGGACGGATTTTTATGAATGGCAATGGCGCGTACGTGTCCCAGCCAGTCGGCCAACACCCAATTGTCAACCGCACTGGTCCAGTGATCCAGCATGCCCCAGAGATGTGCATCCACCAGGTCTGGAATGTAATACATTAATTGCAGGCCAAGAAGCCTTGCCTCAAAATACTCACTGCCCCACAGATCCTGCAAAAAATTGAGCCAGATAAATTCTTCCTCGACTTCCGGCAGGGTGGGCTGCAACTCCCGCAAAATTTCAATCAAATCCTGTCGCGCCAGGCCGGCAATGTGCGCGCGAGAACGGATGATCTCCGCCAACTCTTTTGCACGCTCTGGATTGGCGCGTTTGCGGATGGCGCGTTCAACCTCTTCGACGGCAAACTGTCGCATCATAAAGTGTCACCGTTGCCATAGTCCCTTTGTTGTTTAAGCAGTATTATAAAAAATTTTTTGCTTTATCCAAACACAAATTTTCTCTGCTCAAACGTTTTTATCGGTTGCGGATTGCAACAAGATCCGCACATCCACAATTTTGCAATGCTCACGGGCAGGCGAAACTATAAATGGATTAATATCAAGTTCACGAATTTGCGGAAAATCCAACGCCAATTGCGACAACCGCTGCAGGGATTCAATCAACAATGGCAAATCCACCGACGGCTCGCCGCGAACGCCTTTCAAAATGCCGGCTCCCCGAATGGAATGCACCATCTCTTCGGCGATTTCAGCCGATAAAGGCGCAAAACGAAAAACCACATCACGGAAAACTTCCACCCAAACACCGCCCAGCCCGAAAGCAATCATGGGGCCAAATTTGGGATTGTGGTGAATCCCAAGCATGACCTCACGGTTGCCGGCGGCCATTTCCTGCACCAAAAACCGCACGTCGTCAGACCGGCCGGTCTGGTTTTCAAAGATACGGTACAGCGCATCAAATTCGCGTTGCAAAGCCTGCTCATCCTGAATATTCACCCGCACGGCTTGCAACTCAGTCTTATGCAATATATCTTCACCGGATAGCTTGAGCACCACCGGATAACCGATTTCCCGCGCAGCATCGCGAATTTCAGGCCAGTTCCGGCCGATCCGGGTTTCAGCGATCGGAAATCCGTATGCCCGCAACATCTGGAAGGCTTCATGATCCAGAAGGCGGCTGCGCTTTTGGGCGATGGCTTTCTCGACGATTTCTGCGGCAGCCGGACGATCCACTTGAAAACGGACCGGCGGTGATATGGTTTTGGACCGCCATTGAGCATAGTCAACCATAGCACGCAGAGTTTTAGCGGCGCTTTCCGGAAACTCATACGCCGGAATGCCCCGGCGCTGCAGCTCTTGAATGCTGCTTGCCACGCCTTTCACTCCCATAAAACACCCCATCACCGGCTTGTCCGATCCTTCCATGGCCCTGGAAACGGAATGTGCCACCTTGATGGGATCCGTCACCACCGGCGGCACAAAAATGACGATCGCGGCATCGACTTCATCTGATTGTAGAACGCAGGAAAGAGCATGCCGGAACTCTTCTTCTGTAGCCGCGGCAAGTAGATCCACCGGGTTGCCGAGGCTCGCTTCCGCCGCCGCCTGTTTGCGGATTTTCGCCTGCACTTCATCGGAAAGCCGGGGCAATTGCAGCCCGAGATTTTCACATGCATCCGCGGCCAGGATTCCCGGTCCTCCGGCATTGGTGATAATCGCCACGCGGTTGCCGCGCGGCAACGGCTGATTGGCAAGGCCCATGGCAAAATCGAACATTTCTTCGATCGTATCGGCTCGAATAATGCCGCACTGCTGAAACATGGCGTCGTACAATACATCCGTCTCGGCCAGCGCGCCGGTGTGGCTGGAAGCCGCCCGTGCACCGCTTTTGGTGCGACCCGATTTGACGATGATGATCGGTTTCTTGCGCGAAATGTCCTGTGCCAGCCGGATAAATTGCTGCGGCCGTCCGAAACTTTCAAGATACATCAAAATAACTTCAACTGATGGATCATTCCGCCAGTAATCCAGCACATCGTTGCCCGCTACATCCGCCTTGTTACCGATGGAGATAAACATGGACACACCAAGATTGAGTTTGGCGGCATGTTCCAGAATCGTGACGCCCAGAGCACCGCTTTGAGAAACAAAACCGATATGACCGCGCCGCGGGACGGCCGGAGCGAATGTCGCGTTCAAATTCACTTGCGGGTCGGTGCAAATGACTCCCATACAATTCGGCCCTACCATGCGCATGTTGTGCGCCCGCACGACCTCAAGAATCTCGTTTTCCAGCTTTCGGCCTTCCTCGCCTACTTCCCGAAAGCCTGCCGTGATGACGATCAGCCCCTTCACGCCGGCCTCGGCGCATTCCTTTACCACGTTTAATACGAGGTCGCGCTTTACGGCAATCACCGCCAGATCAACCGGATCCGGAACCGCTTTGATGCTGGGATACGCTTTCACCGAGTGCACATACGTGGCAGTAGGATGCACCGGAAAAACCGGCCCATTGAAATCCGATTCCAGTAATTTTTCGAAGATCACCCGGCCGATGGCGCCTTCGCGTCGTGAAGCCCCGATGACGGCGACCGACCGGGGGCGAAAAATGGCATTCAACGATTCGGCATTGAGCATAAGCGTCGTCCAATCTTCATTCTGGATAACACCAATTGTCACTGATCCATGCAATTATCTACCGGTGCGTGCGAAATTATCCGGACTCATTTGCAGGAACTTCTTGCATTTTTAAAAAGTAATACTTTTTTTGATAAAGGCAACAGCGTTTTGTGGGACTTCCCTGAAGGATCATAACTCAATATCAGAAAGGAGGCTCATCATGGGGAAGATGAAGTCAACCGGAAAATGGCTGTCGATGCTTTTGGTGCTTGTTTTGGCAGCTTGTTCGGGCAACAATCCAAGTTCTCCAGAGAATGATAACGTTCCGGAATTGCCGGACTTAAACAAATTGCGAATCAATGTCCCCCAGGGCGCTCCTCCTCAGGTGCAGGGGATTGCTTTGGCCGTGAACAGTTTTATTTCGATGGGCTATGGCTGGTTGGGACCGGCCTACGGGAAAACTCCGACGGGCAACGACGGAACTTACGAATGGAAGGTCACCGATCGCACCTTAACCATCACGGTCAGGGCGGTGGTCCAGAGTGATGGTTCTGCCAAATGGACGGTGACATTGAACGGTACGGATCCGGGGACAGGCGAAACGTTCAACAACTGGGTGGCGGTTTCCGGATCCACCGATGCAAAATCGAAAACCGGCCAGTTTACCATTTATGAGCCGAATACAACCAATGTCGCCGCCCAGATTAATTGGACAGAGGATGACAAAGGCAACTTAAACATTACCATGTCAACCAGCGAGGGCCAGACCTGGCGGGTGACGTCGAAAGCCGACGGCAGCGGCTCTTTGGTCGTCGAGGAAAATGGCAAAAAGACGTTTGAAGCCAGCTGGACCTCCGACGGTAGCGGAACCTGGACGTCGTATAATCCGGATACCGGTGAACAAATCGGTTCAGGAAGCTGGAGTTCCTGATTTCATCGTCGGACGCTTTCATCCCCTACCAGAGGGCTTCCCTCTGGTAGGGGTAATTTCCTCTTGAAACGCTGGCTTATGCCAGTTCATCCAACGCCTTCAAAACCTCGCTTGCATGCCCGGTGACTTTCACTTTGGGCCAAATTTTACGGATCATCCCGTTCTCGTCGATGAGAAAGGTGCTGCGCACCGTCCCCATGTATTTTCGCCCATACATGGATTTTTCCTGCCAGACGCCGTAAGCCTGTTGGACTTCGGTGGATTCATCGGATAGCAATTGAAACGGCAAATCATATTTGGCTTTAAAATTTTGATGACTCTTCTGTCCGTCTTTGCTGATCCCAAGAATCACCGCATTTTTGGCTAAAAAATCATCATGCAGATCACGGAATTCAATCGCCTCTTTAGTACATCCTGATGTATTATCCTTTGGATAAAAGTACAAAATTACGCGTTTTCCTCGAAAATCGGACAATTTTACTTTATGTCCATTTTCATCCGGCAAAACAAAATCCGGAGCCGGATCACCTTCTTTGAGCGTCATGCGTCTCGTCCTTTCTGTTTATGTTTGTACGATTTTGTAGCAGGGAATCCACTTTCTCCCAGTATGTCATGTATTCCAAAATTTGTTCGACTTCTTCATCGGTCAATTTATCGGCAAACCCGGGCATGGCATCCTCTCCCTCTCCCTTTCCCTGAAGAATGTACTTCCGAACCTTTTCACGGCCTCTTTTTTTGATGGAATCCCGGATGTCCGGTCCGTCGGAAAGCCAGGTTCCCTTGCCGGTTTTGCCGTGACATCGGGCACAATTGACATCCGGGTCTTTATAGCCAAGATAAATGTACTGCCCTGGATGTTTGATATCTTCCGGTGCGGTTGTCTGGCTCATCATGGTCAGCAATGTGATGATCACCGGAATGGAAATAAAAAACGCGATCACTTTTTTTTGTTTCTTTTGCATGACTATTTTCTCTCAATCCAGCAGCATCCAGTTGATTCCCAGGCGGAACGTTCTGCCACGAATGGGCTGGCGATTCCGCCACAGCGCCCTCTGATTCAGCAAATTGTCCAGGTTGAGAAAAATGATGGCATCCCGAAAGTGCAGCCGAAGAACGGCATCAAGTTGCCAGAATCCCTCAATGCGATAGGGTTGAATCGAAATTGGCTTCCCATCGGCAGCAGGAGCTATGCGGGGCCCATAATAGGAAAGTCGAACCACTCCTGCGCCCGGTAAATCGCCGCCAAACAGCACAAACCGAAATTCCGTCTCTGTGCGCAAAAAACTACTCGGCAAATACCAGAAAAAATAGCTTTCATACAACCGTCGAAATTGCTGCGTCATCCAGAGTCGAATCCGGACCGATTTCAAGGCACGCCAGTTGAACATGAATTCAGCGGCCGGATACCGGAGGATGCGGGGCTCATTTTGCATTTGTAACAGGCTATCCGCGGACGCAACCGTTAAAACCCGCGAAAGGCTATAATAGGCGAATGCCGCCTGGAATTCAAGAGCTTTGCTTTTGGTGCGGAACTGCCCCTGAAACGCCGAATATTTGAACGGCTGCAGCTCCAGGTTGGCCGTCATGATATCCGGTATCGCATTGGCATATTCTCCGACCTCCGGAAAGATGGTTTTTCTGCGCCAATTGAACCCTGCGCCCATATTCGGCCGGATATTTCCCTCCAAACCGGCATCAACATCGGCAGCCATCCCATGCGGGGTGCGGTAATGAAACGCAATTCGGCTCTTGACGCGCCATTTCGCTGCCAGCGCCCTGCCGAGGTTTATTGCAATGCGGCCTCCGTGTATGCGATTTTCTCGAAGGGTTTCGGAATCAATATATAATATCTGCCATCGCGCCGCCAGTTTCGCCAGCCACGCCCCGCGCTGCCACCGTGCCAGACCGCGCAGCCCCCAAAGCTGCCTCCGGTGCTGGATAAGCGAAGACCGACCGTCGTCCCGAAATTCTTCGCGCAGATCCCAATAAAAAAAGCCGATTCGCCAATCTTCCACAGGGCGATCAAGCGCCGGCTCCGTTTTCTCGTTCCGTTTGATCCAATCAAATTGGTGAGATAATCGGTACACCTTTTCGCGGGCCGATTGTGTGCCGGGCCATTCCTCGAAGAAAATGGGTTCAACAATCCCGCGCTCCGTAACGGACTTCACAAAACGATGCTGCAAAACCGTGCGCTTTTGTGGATTCAGATCAAATTCGGTAAGCCCGAAATACTTCTGCGTATCGAAAGCTTCCTCCCTGCCAATGGTCGGCGGCAGATACGGTTCTGCATTGGCAAAAGTCGCAGACCAGGACGTTCTCCAGCGCTTGCCCAGGGGCCGGCGAAAGCGAACCCGCAACCCATCGCTGCCAAAAGGGCCATCAACATACTCAAAGTAGGTCCATGTTGTGTTTACCGGCCGGGCATTGGAAAAGACGCTTAGTCTTTCCTGAGCCGGATCCATCACGATCCAGTCGGCGAAAGTCTCCGGCAGAGTAGTGAAATTGATTTGTCCATAGATATTGCCAGGCCACGAAATATCGTCAAAATCCAAGCTGCTAAATCGGGCGGGAAGACCGTTTAAGGCAATAAATGTAGGATATCCGACATCGCCCAGTTTCACTTTTTGCAAGCCCGGCCAATTCTCAAAAAGCTCAACAAATTCCTCAAAAAAATACCGGTTTTGTTCCGGGAAAGAGACAACCCGCTGGAGGGCCGGTTCCAACGCCAATCGCCATTCGGCAGCACTTTTTTGTTTGGATCCGACCGGTATGGAATCGTTCACCGCAGTGTAGCTGGAATCATAATTCACCGTTTGTTGGGCTTTGACTTCCGCTGCCATGATCCAAAGCAAGAGTAGCAGAGTTATCCTTCGCATGTCGGCGTCGGCTCAATCGGTTTGGTTTGGGTGGGTTCAAAACGAGACGGGATTCGCTCTTGCATGACCCGCACGAGCACCGGTACCAGAACGGCAAAAATGATGGCATTGGAAATGACGTGAATGGCGTAGAACACCATCCCGATGGTGAGGAGTCCTATGAAGCCGGTCCCTGAAAAGCCCATGGCGAGGGCTGTTCCAAGGGTCGTCATCAAATCAAATTGTAAACTCAATAATGCGCCAAGACCGCCAAGAAGTCCGTATCTCACAGGACTGGAAACGGTTGATTTCTGCAGCCAAACAGGCGACACCATACCGCCGACCAATCCCGCCACCATCATCCCAAGCACTTGAAACATAAAAACCGGCAAGGGAGCCGGACCAAATGGATTGAAGATCGAAAACAGGCCTTCGGCAATCAATCCGGCGGCAAGGCCGTACTTCCATCCCAGCAATGCCCCGGTAACAAAGATCAGTGCGGTCATCAATTCAACATTGGGGATGGACGCCAACAGATAATTGACGCTGACGGCAAGCGCAATCAATCCGGCGGTTAGAGTCATTTTCCGAGTTGTCGGATTCATTCGTCCTGCCGTCAATTCCGTACCGGTTTGATTTTGTTTTGGGTAAACTTTTTAAGTGCGGCAACGAGGAATTCCATCTCTTCCTGAGTGGTGTACCGCCCCAGACTGATCCGGATGGCTGAAAGCTGAATATCTTTGGGGAGCTTCATGGCCTGCAGCACATGAGACGGCTCTACTTTGCCCGAACTGCAAGCCGATCCGTTGGACACGGCGATTCCTTCAAGATCGAGCCCCATGACCAGGGCTATATTTTCAATGCCAGGAAAGGAAACATTCAGTATGCCCGGGATAACAGCGCTCCAGATGCCCGTTATGAACAGCCTCCGGAATCTCTTCTCGCAATCGCCTTAAAAAAAAGTCGGCTAACTCCTGGATATGCCGCCTGTCATCCTCCCGCCGCTGTTCGAATATCTCTGCCGCTCTGGCCAGCCCCATGATTGCCGGTAAATTTTCTGTTCCGGGACGAAGCTTGAATTCCTGGCTGCCTCCGGATAGGATAGGCCGCAATGAGACACCCCGTCTTACGACAAGCGCGCCGATTCCCTTCGGCCCATAAATTTTATGTCCGGCCATGGACAACAATGAAATCGGCTCCTTCTGGAGGTCGATCTTCAATTTACCAAAAGCCTGCACTGCATCTGTATGGAAAGGAATATTGTGCTTTTGAGCGATTTCTGCAAGTGACTTGATGGGAT
>WFVT01000315.1 GCA_015491485.1 Candidatus Zhuqueibacterota bacterium | reverse complement strand
GCCCTCCGGGACCACCGGAAAACCAATCTCCCGGGACCTCCGCTCTGGTTTACGGAAGGACTGGCTGAGTTCTGGGCCGAAGAATGGGACGCCGAAGCCGAAATGTTCATCCGTGATGCGGTGCTGTCCGGCTATCTGGTCCCGGTGAGCGAAATGTACCGCATTTACGGCACATTCTTGATGTACAAAGAAGGGCAGGCGATTTGCAAATTTATCTCAGAAACCTTCGGCGATGAAAAACTTTTGCAGTTGCTGGAAAATGTATGGATGGCGGACAGCTTTTCAGAGGTGATGCGTTTTACGCTCGGGGTGGATTATCGGAAATTCGACGAATTGTGGCTGTATTGGCTGAAAAAGCAGAAATATCCGGTCCTGCAAAATAGCGATATGCCCGGTATGGTGACCGAACGGTTAACCCACAGGGGCATCAATACCAAACCGGCTTATGTGGAATATGACGGTAAAAAACGCATCGTTCTGGTATCCAACCGCATGGGCTATTCCAATATCTATGAAATGGAATATCCAGAAGATGGGCGCCGGCGCCATGAAATGCGTGTGATCATCAAGGGCGAACGCACCAGTGAATTTGAATCGTTTAATTTGTTGCGCAGCAAAATCGATGCGAATGATCACGGCGAGCTGGTCTTCGTGGCGAAAAGCGAAGGGAAAGATGCGATTTATCGGGTGGACCTGCGCACTACCGAAGTGCTCGACCGAATCCAATTTGAAAATCTGGTGACGTTGTTTTCGCCCAACTGGAGTCCGGACGGCCGGCGCATTGTGTTTACGGCAGTGGATTTCGGCGGCCAGAGCGATTTGTATATCTACAATTTTGATACAGAGACGTTGGAGAAGCTCACCAACGATTTTTACGATGATCGGGATCCGGCTTGGAGTCCCAATGGAAAATATATCGCCTTTAGTTCCGATCGGACCGCAACGGGAAAGCAGGGAGCATACAACCTGTTCCTGTATGATCTGGAAAGCGGAGATATCGCCTATTTGACTTATACCAAACACAACGATCTCACGCCGGCATGGTCGCCCGATGGCCGGGCACTGGTGTTCACCTCCGATCGCGATGGGGCTTACAATTTGTGGATGGTTAGTGTCCCCGACCGCCCCATGCACCTGGTATCTCTCGAAGAGGTGGGAGACGCCCCCCTGATGGATATTCCCTATCCTTGCGCCCTCGATCCGCGAGCCCAATTTAAGAAGCTGACCAATTTTGTCACCGGAGCTTTCGATCCGGAATGGACCCGGGACAATGCAATCCTATTCACCGCGTTCGAGCGGTTTGCCTTTCAGTTGCGCCGCCTCCCCGATGTTCAACAGGTGTTTGCCAAAGCCGAAACCCAGCCGCCGGATACGCTCCTGGCGGCTCAAAAACCGTGGACCATGCCGCGGATTTCGGGCAACGCCGATGTGACCACGGTAAGCTATAAACGCAAGTTCAGCCTGGACGTGGCGCAAAGTCAGGTCACCCAGGATCCGATTTTTGGGACCTCCGGCGGTGCTCAACTTGCCATCAGCGACATGCTGGGTAACCATCATTATTATTTTTTGATCTACAACACCGCCACCACGCGGCAGGATTTTCTCAAAAGTTTCAACGTTGCGGTCACCAAAATCGATTTATCGCACCGGGCGAATACGGCGTTTGGCCTGTACCACTTTGCCGGCAACTATTTCAATTTCGCCGAAGGCATCTTTTTCGAGCGCCGCTACGGCGGTTTCGGGTCGCTGTCGTACCCGCTTTCCGTCTTCCGGCGCATTGAAGCCAGCCTGAATGTACGCATGTCGGACAAAGAGTGGTACGGCATCCGGCGGCGCAAAGCGCTGCTGGTATCCAATTTTATCAGCTACGTGAAAGACAATTCTCTGTGGGGCGCGTCCGGCCCGATCGACGGCGAACGCTTTAACTTTACCCTGGGAAATACCGTGGATATTAAAGAATCCAACGTCAATTTTTATACGCTCATCGCGGACTACCGCCGCTATTTCCGATTGAGTTCACAGACCACGTATGCGGTGCGGCTGTGGACGGCGATCAATCAGGGGAAAGAGGCGTTGCCGTTTTTTATGGGCGGAAGCTGGGATTTGCGCCTGTATCCACGCTGGCGCATCTGGGGAAAAAAACTGTTTCTGGTCAGCCAGGAATTCCGCTTTCCCTTCATCGATCGTTTCGTCATTTCCTTTCCGTTCGGCGGACTGGCTTTCAGCTCCATTCGGGGGGCGCTGTTTGTGGACCTGGGGAACGCCTGGAATGACCGTCTTCAGGACATACTGGGCAGCGTCGGGTTCGGGGCGCGCCTGCGGCTGGGCGGCTTTCTGGTGTTGCGCTACGACATCGGACGGCGGTTTGTGATCAACGATGTGCGCGCCGGCGTGAATCCGAACTCGCTGGATTTGCAGCCCGGATGGTATCAGCAGTTCTTTTTCGGATGGGATTTTTGATGAAAACAGCACCCTGGATGGTCTTTCTGACCACGACGGTTTTGATATCCGGATGCTCCAAATTTCGCATGCAGACCGACGCCGTTCTGGATCGGGGCGCCTGGCTGTATCCCGGCGGCGGTCTTCTGCATACAGGATTTCGACCGGAAGGCCCCCAACCGCCTTTAACACAGCGCCAGGTTTTAAAACTGCCAGCCGCCCCCGGTGAACATCTGGTTGCCCTGGACAGCCTTTTGTTCGTTCCAGTCAAAAACGGGCGGGTGTATATTTATCATGCCCGCGAACAAAAGTTTGTCGGCAAGCTCAAATATCCCGTCGGCGTGGAAGGACACGTGGCCGTGCATCCGGAAGGACTGCTGCTGATGAGCCTGCGGTTGGGCCATGAAACTTTGCTGTGCTATGATTTGAAAAACGCGCGTTATCTGTGGAAACGGCGCGCCGGTCTGATCTGGGGAGCGCCCATCCCGGCGGATTCCTCCGTGTATGTGGCCGCCAAGTTTCGGCATGCCGATCGTTATGATTTGCGCACCGGCCGCCGGCATTGGCGCTATAAAATGAAAGGACAGGCTTATGCGGAGCCCGCCCTCACCGATGCGGCGATGATTTTTGCCACTGACCGGGGAATGGTGCACGCCGTGGATCGCCGCACCGGTCGGGCCCTCTGGACCGCTCAGGCGGGGAAGCGGGCCATCCGGGTGGCTCCTGTGGTTGCCGCCCGGCACGGCCTGGTGTATATCGCCTCGCTGGATAGTACGCTGTATGCCCTGAATCTTGACGATGGCCGTGAAATCTGGCGTTACCGCGCCGGCGGCAGCTTGTGGAAAGGCCCGGCGGTAAAAGATACGCTGGTGACTTTCAGCGATGGGATGGGCAACCTCGTTGCACTCCATGCGCGTCATGGGACATTGCTCTGGCAAAAGCAGTTCTCCACCCCGTTCGGAACCAGCCCGCTGGTTGTCAATCAGGTCATTTACCTCGGTTCGATGGATAAATCCCTTTATGCACTTCAGTTGACCACCGGGGAGATCATTTGGAAAGCGGAACTCAGAGGGCGGGTGCGAACCAATCCGATCGTCTTCTTGAACATGATCGCCGTTGGAAGCGAGGATCGCTACGTTTACCTTTTTGCGCAGGAGGATGTCAGCGCTGATGACTAACAGGTGGATGATCCTGGTGCTGTGGGGCATGCCATTATGGCCGGTGGCTGGCCTGACGCAGGAAGCGATCCCGGACACCACTTGGGGCGTGATTTCCGTGGAAAGCGGTATTTCCGGGCTGCCGGTGTTGCTGGATGGAAAACGCGTCGGCCATACGCCGTTACAGTTTTTCCGGCTTGCGCCGGGCGCACACACCCTAGTTGTCAAACGCAGCCCCCGGCACAGCTGGCTGTATCCCGATTGGGTTCGGAAATTTGAAATCGATGCCGGTGATACGCTGACGTTTCGGGCGACGTTCAACCGGGTTTTTTTCGTCCGTTCGCATCCTTTTGGGGCGCGCGTTTATCTCAACGGGCGTTTTCTGGGCACCACGCCGCTGACATTCGAAGCTGGAGACACCGTTACGGTGCGGCTGACACTGGAAAAGGAGGGATATAATCCCGCCGTGGTTCTCTGGGAACCCAGTGATGACAACCGGATGAATGTGATCCTGGAGCCCATGAATGATTTCTGGATGGACCAGGAACGCGCCAGGCGGGAGCTGAAAAAACGCCGCCGGCGGCAGCGGAAGCTGGCGTGGATTTCTGGGGGCGTCAGCATCCTCGCCGGAACAGCCGCCGTCCTGTTTAAGAAACAGGCAGATCGGGCGTACGCCGATTACCAGAAAACCGCCAACCCGGATCGAATGCAGCGGTACCTT
This sequence comes from Candidatus Zhuqueibacterota bacterium, assembly GCA_015491485.1. GTDB lineage: Bacteria > Zhuqueibacterota > Zhuqueibacteria > Zhuqueibacterales > Geothermadaptataceae > Hydrothermovivens. The sequence continues at coordinate 3,274 of WFVT01000315.1, read as the reverse complement.
GCCGAAGCTGAAAAATACGATCGATATTCCAATATCACATTCGGGGTGTTTCAGGTCAGTTTCGGGTTGGGATTTTATTTCTTCCTGAAAAGCAATTATCCGTGATCCGGCGGCTTTTCAGCGTGCCAAAAGGCCGATCTTCCGGCGGCACAAGACGCGGCCGGCGCCGGGGATGTTTTAACCATTTGATAACCAAATTATATTCAAAGAAAGGGCGTCCGATCATTAATACGGACACCGCCCGGGGTTTTGTGCGTTTTCCCATCGTTGATTGAACGGGGCTCATCATCACGGGGGAACTTCTCAACCGGTCTGGATAGAGGGAATATACGGGGAAAGCTCCGTAAAATTGAGTTGCTTGAACCGGTATCCGCAGATGGCGCCTGAGTGCTGCTAGCACGCTGGCGATGGAGGCAGGTGCAGCCGCCGGTGATTGTTTGACCGGCTATAATGCCGGGACCGCCGTGGTATTCTTCCATAGCCCCTTTTGCGGATACCTATCGTTCAGGCAGCGTGATCGGTCAGGAAGGGGGACGAAAGCGCCTCCGGACCGATAGACTTCGTTCTATTCCATCATGTACGCGACGAAATGGAAATGAATGAATCAATACGGGGTCGCTATGTCTGTTGATTTTGAAACCGCTTACCGTTTGATGTTGAGTGAACTTTTGCCTCCCCTGCTTCATGAATTCAACAATCCACTGACCGCCATTGGCGCCATTCCAGAGTTGCTGCGCAGTTCAAAACAGGAAATGCAGCCCGGAGACGAAGAATTGCTGACCTCATTGCGTGTTTCCATTGACACGATGCACAAGCTGTTCATGGCCACCCGACGGCTCCTGCAAGCCGATCTAACGTCGCGCTATATTCAAATTCAGCCGTTTTTGGAAAGCCTCCTGCTGATCATGGGACCGTCGTTTCGGCGAAGCCGTTTGTCGCCGGTTTTAAAATTAGACCCTCCCGTGCCGTCTATTGAATTGAGCGGACGGCATCTGGTATTCTACCTGTATTCGGCGCTGGAAGTTTGCTTGCAGCTCGGCCGTCAGGCCGATATTCAAATGTATTCGCCTTGCGAGTTAACCATCAAAGGCGACACCGAGTCAGGCCGCGTGATGTTGGATTTTCAGGCATCATCTGAATTGCCCGACGGCTTGCCGGAGCCCATCCGCCGAAAGCTGGACGGAGCCCGCCTGAGCATCGACATGAACATGTGGGGGGACCGGCCCATTCTCAAACAATTGCTCGCCGCCGAGCAGGAATTGGAAGCCTCGTTGAAGCTGCAATCGGAATGGAAAGTCCTGCCCGAAGGCCTGCGGCTGCGGTTGATGTTTCCCTGAACCCGTTTGCAGGACGGCCGAACCGGCGGTGTTGGTTTGCACACCGCAGAATGCTCGAAACTCTCCGCCGTGTTACCTCATCATAAACAAGCACCTACACAGCCGCAGCGCCAGGGGATCGCCGGGCCGATCGGGAATTTTCCCTTGTATCTCATTTTCCAGCCTGTTATATTGTCCATTCCTGAAAGTATCGGAACGATGGCTTTGTGAATTTCTGTGAGGACACGAAATTATTATGCACCGGTTCACGCTGTTGATTCTCATTCTGTTCACTTTGCTCACCGCGTTGCTTTTGGTTTTTGGCACCGGCCGTCGTTCCGATGACACCCTCGTTATCTGGACGCAGGACAACACCCCGGGCCGTGTGCTTCTGGACTCACTGCTGCAGGCCTACCAGCGCAACCACCCCGATACCAAAATTATCATGACGTATTATGAAACCGAAGAGCTGCGCAGCAATTTCATCATCTCCGCGCTGGGCGGCTCCGGGCCTGACCTGGTTTATGGCCCGGCGGACGCCGTGGGGCCGTTTCACGTCATGCAAATCATCCGGCCGCTGGAGTCGTTTTTCGATGAAGCGTATCTGCAACAATTCGACGAAAAAGCCCGGGTGTGGTACAAAGGACATCTCTATTTGCTCGGCGACCGTATCGGCAATCATCTGACCCTGGTGTACAACAAAAAACTGCTGCCCGAGCCTCCCCAAACCACCGACGAACTCATCGAGGTGGGCCGCAAACTCACGCGCGATGTGGACGGCGACGGTCTGATGGATTATTATGCACTGGTCTGGAATTTTGTGGAACCGTTTTTTTTCGTGCCGTTTTTGGGGGGATACGGCGGCTGGGTGATGGACGACAGCGCCCGTCCGACCCTCAACACCCCCGCTACGGTCAACGCCTGCAAATTGATTTTAAAATTGCGGGATTTGAACATCATCCCGCGCGAATGCGATCTCAACCTGGCCGATCAGTTGTTCAAGCAGCAGCGCGCCGCCATGATCATCAACGGGCCGTGGTCGTGGAGCAGCTACATCGAAGCCGGTGTGGATATCGGCCTGGCGCGCATCCCGAAGGTCTCGGAAACCGGCCTGTGGCCCACCCCCATGGTATCTGCAAAAGGGTACTCCATCAACGTGAATACGAAAGGCAAGCGGCTCGAACGCACCCTGGATTTGCTGCGCTATCTGCTGTCCGAGGAGGTGCAACTGGTCACCACGCGGAAATTGAAAACCATCCCCAGTCATCTCAACGTTCGCCGGCATCCGGAAGTGCAGGGCGATCCGATTCTGCGTAAATCCATGGAACAAATCGAGGTGGGACGGCTGATGCCGGTGGCGCCGGAAATGCGCGCCATCTGGGACGCCATGCGCCCGGCCTATCAGATGGTGCTCAACGGCACGCTCTCGCCTGAAGCCGCGGCCGAGAAAATGCAGAAAGACGCTGAAAAGCTGATCCGGGACATGTTGCAGTGACGAAGGCGGACAGGAGTATGAATTCCAATTCGAAACCATCACCATCCATTCCGTTTGACAGCATCATCGACACCATTCGCCGCACGGTGCGGCCGTTCAAGGATACCGCGGTCACCGAGGTGGCTGAATCCACACGCGATCCTTTCCGCGTGCTGATTTCCTGTATCATCAGCCTGCGCACCAAAGACGAGGTGACGGCCGACGCTTCGGCGCGGCTGTTTGCGCAGGCGGATACGCCCGAAAAAATGCGCCGGTTGCCGGCCGAAACCATCGAAAAGCTGATTTATCCGGCGGGATTCTACCGCAACAAGGCGAAAAATATTTTGCAGGTATGCGACCTTCTAGTGGAACAGCACGGAGGGAAGGTGCCGGACCGGCTGGAAGAGCTGCTGGCGCTGCCGGGCGTCGGGCGGAAGACGGCCAATCTGGTGCTCAGCGTCGGCTTTCGGATTCCGGCCATCTG
>WFVT01000314.1 GCA_015491485.1 Candidatus Zhuqueibacterota bacterium | reverse complement strand
GCCTACCGACAGCGCAAGCCCGGTCAGCCAAATAAATACATTGCCTTGTTTAAAAAAAGTCTTCATGGTTAAATTTTGGGTCGTTTAAGTTGTATGGCCGATAGTATGTTTATAAAGCGTTTTACATGATGCCTATCAATTGTTTTTGCAAATGCCGTGGCGAACAATGACGGCGGTGGCCGGTTTTATTGAGGTGACGGTATTGTTGCATAGTGAATCCCGCACGGTCTTTCCCGTGCCGTCGGCGGCGCATCCCATGACAGGACGTTTGGGTGCCGTGCGATTCAGCGTGATTAGCATTCACCGGCCTCCTCATCCGAACGCCGTCACATATTTTCATATTTCTTGCGCATGCGCATCCGCACCACTTCCGCTAAAGTGTTGACCACAAACGTCATCAAAAACAGCAACAACGCCGAAAGGAACAGCGTGCGGTAAAGTGTGCCGCCCTGCGGCGCTTCAGGAATTTCCACAGCAATGTTGGCGGAAAGGGTGCGGAAACCGTTGAAAATGTTCCAGTCCATCACCGGCGTATTGCCCGTGGCCATGAGCACGATCATGGTCTCGCCGATAGCGCGGCCCAGGCCGATCATGGTGGCTGAAAAAATGCCCGGAATCGCCGCGGGCACCACAATGAACAAAGCGGTCTGCCAGCGCGTGGCGCCCAGCGCCAATGATGCCGCCGATAAACTGGAAGGCACGTTGGACAGCGCGTCTTCGGCAATGGTGAAGATGAGCGGAATCACGGCAAAGCCCATCACCAGACCGACCACGAACGCATTGCGCTGATCGTAGTGCAAATTTAAAGTATCACTCAACCATTGTCGGAAGTCACCGGCGAATAGCGTTTGTTCAATGGCTGTATTCGCTTGCAGACACAACCAGCCGAGTATCAATACCAGCGGGATGATGAGCAAAGGTTCAAAGCCGGCTTCCAGACGGATTGTCCATTTGTCGGAAAAACGGCTGTATATCCAGCTCACCAGAATCACGCCGGTCGGAATTACGATGAACATGGCAAAAATCGCCGGAGCCACATCCTGAACGCGCGGCGCCAGCCACAAACCGCCAATGAAACCGATGATGACGCTCGGCAGGGCAGCCATGATTTCCATCACCGATTTGATGGGCGATCTCCAGCGCGGATACAAAAACTGCGAAACATACACCGCCGCCAGAATGGCAATCGGAAATGCAAACAGCATGGCGTAAAAGGTGCCTTTCAGCGTGCCGAAAATCAGCGGTACCAGGCTCAGTTTGGGCTCAAAGTCGTCCGAGCCGCTGCTGGATTGCCACACGTAATCAGGCTTGCTGTAGCCCTCGTACCAGATTTTGCCGAAATAAGTTTTCCAACTTGCCTCCGGATGCGGATTGACGATGTCGAAGTTCCACACCCGGTGCTGTGGATCGAGGAACAGCACACCGTTGCCTTTGGGAGCAAAGCGAATCAGCGCCGGCGCTTCGTTGAAATGCTGGCCGGTGTACAGCAGCCGCTCGTTGGTGGAATACTGCATGCGCCAGAGACCGTCCAGGCTGGCTGTGATGAACGTGCGGTTCCGCTGCGACGGCGTGAATTGCGCCACGGCGGTGGGATGCCCCTGCATGCGGTGCACCGGCTTGAGCGAACGCACATTGGGCTGCCCTTCGTCGAAACTTTCAAACCAGACCGTAAGCCGTCCCACGGCATCGCCCACCACCAGCGACCGCTCGCCAATGAGAAAACCGAGCACGGTGATGCTGGTGTCCGAAGCCGAGTACCGGCCGTCGCGGACAAGCCCGTCCTCCGAAAGCGTATATTTGTACAGGTCTCCGCTATCCGTACCAAGGAAGAACGCCTGACCGCTGCTCTCCAACACCAGCGCGGTGGGGACCGCGCCGAGGTCGTCAATCTCGTATCGGTTCTCGGTGACCTCTTTCGGGCCAAACAGGCTTTCTTCGATCTGTCGCTGATATACAAGCACGCCGCCGCTTCCCGTGATTCCGGTAATGACCAAACTTTCTTCCGGATCGCCGGCGACGGCGAGGTGGCTCAGCGGCCGGTCGGTGTCCAGCTTCATCTCGCTGCTGATACGCACTTCGGGGGCAAACCGGCGCTGCTCGCCGACGAAATGCGGGCGAAAATCGTATTCGCCGTAAAGCACGCGACCATGGTTGGTGGCCGCCGCAAAACGGGTGGACAGCATCGATTGCCATGCAGCCGTGAGCCGCTCATCCGGCTGCAGCTCGAGCCGGACGGTTTTCACCGGGGTTCCGTCTTCCATGCGGAAAAACAGGGTTTTGCCGGAATCGGTCAGCGCAAAGCCGATCTGTCGGTACTCCTCCACGTCCAGAATCAGGATACGTTCCGATTCGGCAATGCCCAGCCGTGCGAGAGAAAACCGGCTTTTCAGTTCGACATCCGCTCCCTTCCAGAGCGGGGCAATTTCGACCAGAAATAGCGACAGAATACCGAGAATGGCCACAATGACAAAAATGCCCCCCGAGCGGATCAAAACGGCAGACAGCCGATCCGCCCAGCGGCGGGATCGGCTGATCTGACTACGAAACCGTGCGGGAGGCGTCTGCTCTGGCGCAGACACGGGAGATGATAAATCCGCGGACATGGTGTTTTATATATTCCCTCGTGTTTATTGCAGTTTCTGCAATTCTTCTTCCACTACTTTTGCCGGTAGCGGCAAATAACCGTCTTTGATGACGACTTCCTGTCCCTCGCGGCTGAGCACAAATTTCAAGAATTCACGCACCAGCGGGTCGAGTGGTTTACCGGGCGCTTTGTTGATGTAAATGTAGAGGAACCGGGATAAAGGATATTTACCGGATACGACGTTTTTCATGGTCGGGGCGTAAAAAGGCTGTCCGGGCTTTTTCGCCAGAGGTACGGCTCGTACTCCTGAAGTGATGTAGCCGATGCCCGAATAGCCGATGCCGTACCGGTCTTCAGACACGCCCTGCACCACTGAAGCCGAACCGGGCTGTTCTTTCACGGTGTTTTTATAATCGCCTTTAAACAGCGCGTGTTTTTTGAAGTAGCCGTAAGTCCCCGAGGCGGAGTTGCGGCCGTAGAGGCTGATGGGCTTGCGTGCCCATTCGCCGGTAAGGCCGAGCTGGCCCCAGAAGCGGATGTCTTCTTTATAACCGCCGCGGCGTGTGCTGGAGAAGATCGCATCCACCTGCTGCAGCGTGAGTCCTTCGATGGGGTTGTCTTTATTCACATACACGGCCAGTGCGTCGATGGCGGCGCGGATGGCCGTGGGCTTGTAGCCAAACCGTTTTTCGAACTTATCCATTTCTTCCCGTTTCATTTTTCGGGACATGGGGCCGAATTGTGCGGTTCCGGCGATCAGCGCTGGCGGTGCGGTGCTGGAGCCTTTGCCCTCGATCTGCACTTTGACGTTGGGGTAGTATTTGGCAAATTTCTCGGCCCACAAAGTCATCAGATTAATCATGGTATCCGAGCCGATACTGTTGATTTGCCCGGCCACGCCGCTGACTTTTTTGTAGCGGGGAATGTCTGGATCGACCTGTAATTTACCCTGCGACAGTGCCGTCGTTTGGAACAGCGCCAGCCCCATGAGTCCGAGACTCAGCTTCTTGAACAGTGTCATTACGTGCTCCTTGAAAGTGATTGAACCTGACGTTTTGCAACTTTTCTGTTTTCATGTGCAATATACAATAGCCGTGTTAATAGGGAATAAACGGTGTGTTAAGAAATGGTTAAGATCGGGGAGAGGGAGACGGATTCGTAGAACCTGAAAATGGCCGGACGCCGGGAGTTGCCAGAATTCAAAGCGCTGCTGATTTTTCGGACAGGCTTTGATAGTTTAGCCACGGATGAACGCGGATGAAACGCGGTTAGTTTGGGTTTTATTTTCAAACGAGTTTATGAAGCGTCCGAAGCGTTTTCCTCCGCGGGCTCTGCGCCTCTGCGAGAGATGGTCCCGATGAGGATACCCATCGGGGCCCGAAAATAAAATTCCCTCTCCGAAAAGCACACCCGGTTTCGGAGAGGGAATCGAGGATTGAAAGCGGATTGCCGCGGATTTAGAAATTCACCGTGAACTGGCTGCGGATGCGGAACTGGCTGCTGTCGCCGTCTTCGATTTCGGCGTTGATTTGCAGACGGGCGTGCTTACCGAAATAGGCCGCCGGTCCGAACCGGAAGGCCGACACCGAAGTCGCCTCATCCACCAGCGAATAACCCACCGCAAATTCAATGGCATCCAGCCCGGCCAGGTCGTCTTTGGGCGATGTCAGCTTCTTGTGCCAGCGGCCGGACACTTCAAACAGCGTGAAGCTTTGATCACTGCCGGCATCCGAGAGGCGGCCCGCGATTTTGCCCAGTGCCAGCCCACCTTCAATATCGATCCGCTGCGATTGGCCGGCTTTCAAATACAGGCCGAAATCCGGTGCCACCAGGGTGATATTGCCCGTATTATCATCCGCTCCGATTTTCCGTCCGGCCCGCTGCAGCGCGCCGGAAACGCCCACCTTCAGCGTTTTGCCCACCGGCACATCCAGCCGCGCCGTGATCAGCTTCCCGTTGTTTACGAAGGTGCTTTTGCTGCGCCCGGCATCTTCACGACCGCCTTCACCCGCGCCGTTGGAATAGTTCACCGCGAACATGCCGCCGTTTTTCAGTTTTTTACCCAGCTCTACACCGATGCTGCGCGCGGAGAGCCGGTAATCGACCAAAAATTCCGCAGCGAGGCTGCGTTCCACCAGAAACAGTTTGCTCGATGAACGCAGCTCCTCACGCCACACCGGCACTTTAAACTGCCCGAAACGAAAGTACAAGCCGTCATTGAATTTCAGCTTGCCTTCCGCATCTTTCAGCCTCGGGCTGTTGTCCCGCACTTCGATTTGAAACTTGGTCTCGATGTGCCGGTTGAGTTTGGCTTTCACTTGCAAACGGCCGCGGCGGATTCGGAACCCCTGCCGGGTTTTGGCCGCATCGTTGGGAATGTCGCTATTGAACAGATGCTGCAACTGCACCCGGCCTGTTAGTTGCCAGCTCTGCGCATTTTTGAGGGCCAACGATTGGCCGTTCAAAGGAAATTGGACCGAAAGAATGCCGGCAACCACCATCAAAACAAAACCATGCTTTCCCTTCATCAAATGCTCCCTGATCGTGAATTCAGCGCATGTACCCATGCGATTTACGGTTTATTGTAACTCGGAATGAAAGTAGCATCAAAAAATGAATGTAGTATTAGACCAGTGTTAAGATTTCGTTAAAAAACACCCCGCGCGTTTTCGGAATTCGCATTGGTGCAACTTTCCGACGACCTGTTTTTTTACGAGTGAATGTACCAGGGAACTCTGGACCAAAACGGCCGGCCGTTAAATGGAGGTGATGGGCCGTTGATAAGGAACGTCAAGAGGAAGAAGCGGCGGGTTTGATTTTAAGAGCAAAGGAAAACTCCGAACCTTCGCCCGGCTGACTTTTTACCCTGATCTGTGAACCGTGAGCTTCCACGATATGCTTGACAATCGCCAGGCCGAGTCCGGTGCCGCCGATATCCCTCGACCGCTGTTTGTCCACCCGGTAGAACCGTTCAAAAATCCGCGATACGTGTTCTTTCGGTATTCCCTGCCCGGTATCGCGGACGAAGATTTCCACGCCGTCGGCAACGGGCCGGTAGCCCACCTCGACCTGTCCTCCCGGTACATTATATTTGATCGCATTATCGATGAGATTGGTCATCACCTGATTCAGCCGCTCGGTATCACCGAGGACGGTCATCCCACTTTTGGGTTCAAAAGGCGGAGTGAAATGCAATCGGATTCCACGCTCGCCGGCTTTCGTTTGCCATTCCTGGCACATTTTTTCCAACCACTCGTGCACATCAAAATACCGAAAACTCATCTTCATTTCACCCGATTCAATGCGCGAAATGTCGATCAAATCGCTGAGCAGGTTGTCCAGGCGAACAGAGACCTGGTACGCCTTTTCCAAAAACCGCCGGCGCTGTTGCGGATCATCGATGTTCTGGTGCAATAGAGTTTCCAGAAAGCCCTGCAGGGCGAAAATCGGTGTGCGCAGCTCGTGGGACACATTCCCCAGAAACTGACTGCGCATGGTTTGCAGCTTGCGCATTTTCTTCAGATCTTCCCGCAGTTTCGCCAGCATTTGATTCAGCAACCTGGCCAGTTCCCCGATTTCGTCATGCGTGATCGGATGGAAGCGGGCATTCAAATTGCCTTCTTTGACTTCCCGGGCCACTTGCGCCAGCCGGGTGATGGGGTCGGCCAGACGGCGGGATGCCAAATAAGCAATAGCCGAGATGAGCAAGATGGCAACCGCACTGCCCCAGTAGATCCGGTGTCTGATATCGCGCAAAGCACGGTGCATGGCCACCAGATCCATAGCCGTACGGATAAAAGCGGTGTTCTGAAACGGTCGGGCAATGTTGAGATCGGGATTCCGCCGGACGGCAACATAAAACAGCGGCAGATTGACCGTCGTACTGACACGGATATCCCTGCCGATACCCTCACGGAGCGCCATTTGAATTTCGGGCCGATACAAATGATTCTCGACGAATTCCAGCGAGTCCATCCGGACGCGTGAATCAAAAATGACCGTACCGGCCGAGTCGATCAAGGTCAGGCGAAGATTGGCGGTATCGGCCAAACCGCTCAAAATTTGGTAATTTTCCCTCCGACTATACTGATTCCAGAAATCCTGGCTCAAGAGAAATTGAAAGGTGACCGCCTGACTGTGCAAACGCTCGAATTCACGGGCCTGGTAGTACCGCTGCAATTGATAAGAAATGAACAGGCTGGCGGATACAGTGGCAAGAATGAGCAGAAACAGGTTTAGAAAAATAATTTTTTTACGGAGTGAAAGCGTCATATATCAGCTTTGATCGTCTTTGAACCGGTACCCCACACCTTTGAACGTTTCGATGCGTGTGGCATATTTAGGTCCGAGCTTCTCACGGATTTTTCGGATATGAACGTCGATGGTGCGGTCAGTAACGATGATGTCATATCCCCAAATGTGGTCGAGCAGGGCTTCACGGGTCACCACACGGCCGGTCCTTAAAGCCAGATATTCCAGAATTTGGAATTCCTTTTTGGTGAGCTTGACCTCTTTGCCGTCCACTCGAACGGAAAAGCTTTCGGGCTGAATCTCCAGGCCGTTGAATT
>WFVT01000313.1 GCA_015491485.1 Candidatus Zhuqueibacterota bacterium | reverse complement strand
TGTGTACTGTAGGCAATCAGCACGGCAAAAAATGCCGCTACCAGCATTTTGCCTTCCAGAGCGATATCGATGACACCGGATTTCTCCATAAAAATTTCGCCCAGTGCCGCAAGCAGCAGAGGCGTAGCCATAGCCACCCCCGCCGCCAGAACAGATTCGAACAGACTCATTGAATATTACAACCGTCTGATGGATATGATATTCTCAGACCGCATTTTCATCCCCGAAATCGCCCGGCATCCTGCCCGGGCTGGTCCTGATCGGCCAATAACAAACCTTGCGGCCTCGCGATTTTGCAAAAGCTTCCACATGCCAAAAGTTAATGATAAAACAAAGGCCGGAACAAGAGAATTCCGGCCGGGATGCAAGAGAAAATTAAATTTCCTTCTTTAATGAAGAGTTCATTCATCTGATGCTTGGAAAGCGAATATAAATCTGCTCTCACCACCTTCGCACATTCTTTGTTCGATGCACAAACTTATACCCTTCATCTCAGCAAATATATGATAATTCCATTTAAATCTTTGATTTCTTGAATAGAAATGATGGAATGAAAGGGGATGATAATACGATCAGCTCTAATTTGTCTAATATTATTATCTTTTTGGGCAACAATCAAATAATCTTCATTGACCAACTTTAAAATATATGGATGTTCACAGTCCGCATTAATAAAAATGCATCGCCCAATATGCTCTTGAAAATATCCGAACAGCCCCTTGGGATCCATGACAAAGTTTTTCCTTGATCACAGCCCCCAAACCATACTTAATTTTATCATCTTATTATTAACCATGCCATTATTATGCCAAAAAAGCAGTTAAAATGGGATTCAATAAAAACAATAAATTATCCCCTGACAATAAACGAAAAATGCTATTTATGTTGCAACAATGCGCCATAAATGATGCATCCATACAGCACCAATGTTAACGTCTTCGTAAAATTCGATAAATCGTACTTCGATTAATTCCGGTTTGCTTAGCCGTTTGGGCAATATTATTGTTGTTTCTTTTTAGCGCAGATAGTATGTAATCAAATTGAAAACGCTTCATTAAAGCCTGTTTAGCTTCAATATAGGGCATCTCCATAATAGCTTGATATTGCTCATTAAAGCCATCGCGTTTATTTCGTTTTTCAACTATGTTCACACTAACCGTATCCCCCTCTGTATCCAAGGCCACATTCATCATTTTGTTTTTCAGCTCACGCACGTTGCCGGGCCAGTCGTAGTTTTGCCAGTAATCCATAACGATTTTGGGAACTTTGGGTACCGGGCGGCGCAGTTCCCGGCAAGCAAGCTCAAGGTAATGCTGTACCAGTTCGGGGATATCTTCCCGGCGTTCGCGGAGCGGAGGGATATTGATTCTTAGCACATTGAGTCGATAAAACAGGTCTTCGCGAAACCGGCCGTTTTCGATGTGTTCCTGGATGTTACGATTGGTGGCAGCAATAATGCGCACATCTGCATTTAATACTTCCGTGCCGCCAATACGTTGATAACGGCCATATTCAAGGACTTCTAAGATTTTAGGCTGTGATTCCAACGGCAGGTCCGCCACCTCATCCAAAAACAGCGTGCCGTTTTGAGCAAGCTCAATTCTTCCTTTTTTCCGACAATACGCGCCGGTAAAAGCGCCGCGTTCGTGGCCGAAAAATTCGCTCTCAAACAGAGAGGGAGATAATGTGCTGCAATTGATGGTAAAAATCGGCTGAGCCGCGCGTAGGCTTTTGCGATGAATCGCATTGGCCACCAGTTCTTTCCCGGTACCGCTTTCCCCGCAAATCAGAACAGGGACATCCACTCTCGCGCATTGATCGATCCGTTTGCGTAAACGTTGCATGGCTGGGCTGTTCCCTAAAAGCATGCCATACTTGCGATCCTGATCCTCCCGATAATAATGCCGGTAAGGCAGATTGGCAATTTGCTGATCGATGACCGCCTTGAGCGTCTCAATATCTGGGGTTTTCTCCATATAGTGCTGTGCCCCTAATTTCATGGAACGCACTGCGCTGTCGTGGCTGGGATATTGCGTTATGATGATCACGGGCAAATCGGGATCCAGGTCTTTGATTCGCCGAAGCAGGTCAATCCCATCTTCACCGTGATCGAGACACATGTCCAACAAAACAACGTCTGGGTCTTGCATGCGGATACGGGTAATGGCCTCTTCGCTATTGGTGGTGCACTGGACATCGTAATCGTTGCTGGTAAAAAATTTAAAATCATCCAAAAATTGCTGGTCATCATCAATAAGCAGGATGGATCGTCTTTGTGGCATGGCGAGCCTCCTTTCGCTGTTTTAACGCCTAATTTCGAAACAGGGAAGTGCGGGTGGGCAATGCTTTTCGTAGGCGAATCTGAACGCTCGTCCCCTGATTTAATTGACTGCTTTTAACGGCAATTTTCCCGTCAAATTGTTCCAAAATATATCGAGCATGATACAGACCGAATCCGCCCCCTTGCCGATCACTAACATTTCGTTCAAAAATCTTTTCCCATTGGCTTTCAGGGATGCCCTTGCCATGATCTTCCACCTCAACCCAAATGGCATCTTTTTTATCTTCAATCGAAATCGTCACGCGCTTTGTTTGACGATCCTGCATCGCTCGATAGGCATTCATGATGAGTTCATTCAAAATACTTCGATATTCCGTTATCGGAATTCGAGCAAACCGCGGTTTTTCCGGTAGGTGCAAAACAATATCCAAATCCGAATCCTCAAAAGTCTGAACCACCGTTCGGGTTTCTTTCACCACATCGCAGATTTCCTGACTGAGAACAAACTCTCGTAGTTCGCGGATATCGGTACGTATGGCCTGCAATTGTTCTAAAATTCGGTTTAAAAGAAGGTCACGGATCGGCTTGTTGCTTTTCATGCGGCGGTGGATTTTACCCAGTCCGCGTTGAAAGCGCGTGATGGCCTTCAGCAAATGGGCTGCTTTATTTCTGGCGATTTTTAGGGTCATTAAGTGTTCAATGATGATCAAAATATCCGGGATCACCTGTTCCTGGATCGCTTCAATTTTTTGCAAAACGCGAAGCTGAAATTCCCAAGGGACGTCTCCTTTGGGATAATTGCTTAATTGGAATTCCAGGCTGGACAACAAGTTGGCTGACGCCTGGCTGTGTCCAAAGGCAGCCAATTTCAAACTCAGCAACTCCAGACTCGCCGCGGGAGAAAAATTCAATCGCCATAATTTATAGGCTTGCATGGCGGTGACACCGGTCAGTATTCCAGCGGCTAATGGAGCGACGACAAACCATGTATCATTATGAAAGACAACTGCAATTTTGATGATCAAAAAGCCCAAAACCACAGCCAATCCAAACGGCAGCACAGCTTCGGCAAACCAATGATTCCGCCGAACCCAAAAGCGAATTCCGCCATAAATAATCAATGTCAACAAAACGAATTGCAATATTCTCCAGTTCGCCCGGTATCCATAAATCTGATTTTCCAACCATGTTTTGAATTCAATAACATCGGCATAGAACCCATTGAATTCCCGAATATGGTAATAGCGTCCCGGTGAGAGTGAACGCAGCGTGCGAATCTTTCCCCCCGGAAACCTGACCACAACATCATATTTTTGCGTGCCGTCCACACCGAAGTGCAGTATTTTTTGAGATTGCGAGGTATGGCCGCTGATGCTCTCAAGCATCTGTGTGGCTAAAATCGCCGCGGGATCGCCCGCCTTGCCTTCCGGATAGAGTTCAGCCACAGCACCAATGGCACTGCGATTGCTTTTCAAGCCAGTCACTTCCAATACCAGGTAATTTGAATTGTCCGCATGATTGCGCAACAAATAGGATTCATGATCAAAACTCAGGACGAGCAGGTCAAGATCGCCGTCTTGAAGCAGATCCATTTTCACGATCCCTGTGGTATATTCTCCGTAAAGCGCCTGGGTAACCCACCGCGGCAACCAGCCGACTTCTCCGATCTGACTGAACTCTTCGTTCAAGCGATAGATACCTTCATCCATTTCATAAAATTCATCCAGTCCCATATTGGCCATAAAGACATCCAGATCCCCATCAAGATCGTAATCGAAAAAAATGGCTCCCCGGGTATCCGTTTGAGTAAACAGCCCGACATCCAGGGTGACATCGACGAAGTGACCGGTGCCGTCGTTTTGCAACAACTGGTTAGGATAGTACAGTTTCGCGATAAACAGATCAAAATCACCGTCATTGTCATAATCCGCAAAGGTCAGAGACGGACATTTTTCCGGCCCGTCGGGCTGCAATACGGGATTTTCATCGCGAATATCACGGAACGTTCCATCGCCATTGTTGCGGTAAAGGTAGGTTCCTTCTCCGTAAGTCGCCACAGCGAGGTCCATCCAGCCATCGCCGTCGATGTCTGCAAAGGAACCGGCTTTGGAACCAAGTGGGATATCCAGGCCCGATTCAATAGCTCTGTTGGTAAACCGTCCCACGCCATTATTGATCATCAGCAGCGGCTGGCCATACTCGTTGGGGATAAACAGATCCAGATCACCATCGTTATCCACATCAGCGGCTGCCGGGATGCCCAAACGTTGGCGAGGATTTTCTTTGAAACCCGCCCAGGATGACACGTTTTTGAAGACCGCATCTCCCAAGTTCAGGAATAAACTGATCTTACCGTAAAATCCAACAACCAGCACATCCTCCAGGCCATCATTGTTAAAATCCCCGGTCAAAGCGGCCAAGTCGTAATTAGGCTTGTTGCTTTCGGTTCTTATGGGTTCTCGCAATCCAAATTTTTCAGCCGGCGCCATATTCAGGAGCCAGAAAGGCAACTCATCATTCACCAACAGCAGCATATTTTCCATCAGGCCATGAACCACATAGATCGCATTTGCCGAAGCGTCCAGCCGGAGAAAAGCAGCGCCAATGATATTGCCAAGGTCCAAAAACTGCTGAATGCTAAAATAGGAGGTTCTAAATAGATTCACCCCCGGCTCCACAGAAACCGGATAAATTCCGTTGATACCGGAATAGACCCATATCACCCCATCCTGACTAAGGGCAAGCCGTCTCGGGATGATTCCGGTGAACGCCCGAAATTGATGTTGGGTGGTATTCTTCACCAGGTACAGCGTATTGTTGGCCAGTAGATAGAGTGAATCGGGGGGATGAAAAGCAAAATCTTGAACCCCTTCAATCGGAATTTGAATGATCTCTCCTGCTCGATAGAGAAAAAGCTTCCGGGGGCGGGCCGCTAAAAAATAGAAATAGTCCCGGTTGACCGGCCATATTCGATAGATCATCAGGGACTCCAACTCGGGATACGGGCGCCACTCCCCATTCTCCTGCAACGAAAATACTTGATTATAAAATTGGCAATCCGTGGTTATCATTGGAAGGCCTGTTTGATCCAGAACAATAGTTTGTATATGACAACGGGTCGGGGATCGCATGGGAATCCACCGCCCTTCCACATATTTCAGCAGCTCACCCCATTGCCCAACGGCCCATCCGTGCTCTTCATCCAGAAAAGCCATATCCAATAGCTGGTCTATATGGGGCATTTCGACCTTGCTCCAGCGGCCGCGATGATAAACAATCACCTCTTCCCGGTAATGGGAAGGCTGCTGGTAGGTTGCCCAAATCATATCCGGCAATACAAAAAAGACCCGCCTCAGTTTGACATCCAGAGGCAACGGAATTTTCGTCCAGGAACCGTTTTCATATTTGAAGATGGAGTTGGTCGCGGTAAATGCATACCCCAGATGTTCTGTAAAAAACCGTGCTTCCTTCACCTCATGTGTGATTAAATACTCATGCGGCTTTTCGGCAGGCGGCTGCCCCCAAACATGGGAGTAGGGTGAAAGTCCCTCAAGGATCGCGAGCATGAAAATCAGTTTTTTCCACTGGGAGATTTGCATTTCCGAAAATGAGTTTTTTTCAACTTTTTTTCGAAAAATGAGTAATATAAATTAAAAGCGTATCGGAGAACGCGGCTTTTTACAGGAAATGGACTGACATCTCGGATATTCCCCTTCCTTTATTGCAACCCCGCCCTGCCATCGCGTTGTAAAAGGCCGATTCATTGAAACCTATTGGGGGTGTTATCATGTTTCGATTGATTCGTGTCCTACCTACCTTATTTATTCCAGGTGCGATTTACACCGGGCTTAAACTAATTGCTTTTTACAAAGGCCCTTCCGATCTGCTTTCCTCGACGTTTTTGAATCTGCCATTGCCGTCCAAAAACATCTGCATTTTGCGGGTATCGGATGCGATTATTATTCTGGGGCTTTTCATGCTCTATTTCGAAATCATCAAATCCACAGATGTCCGCAATTTGCAGATCGTCGAACACATCTTCTCGTTCTTCCTGGTCGTTGCCTTTCTATTGGAACTGTTGCTGGCGCCTTTTGCACCGGATGCCACATTGGTGATTCTGCTGGTAATGGCCTGTCTCGACCTGATCGCCGGAATTACCGTTACGATCACGGCGACGCGCAAAGATATTTCGGTGAGTGGATTCGGCCGGATTTAATCCGCCATTTGTTCTCTTAACCACCGAACACAATCTTGAAAAACCGGCACCGGCGGCATGTGATGCGGGGCATCGTACCAATAGATGTCTTTCGGTTCCTTCGCGGCATCGTATAGCATTTCTGTGGAGACTCTGGGGATCACGGTATCCCGTGTGGCGTTGAGAAAAAGTACCGGACGAGGTGCAATACGAGAAATGAAATTCAGCGGTTCTACCGGTGCCAGCATATTTTTGATGCGTTCCGAAAATCCTTTGGTTCCAAGCGCCATGCGCAATCCGCCCCCGGCGAGAGCGATCATCGGATATTCCACGCGAGGTTCGACTCCGCAAAATACACTACCAATAATGCCCCCAAGGCTGATCCCCAAAAACGCCGTGCGTGTCGAGTCGATCTCGTTGCGGGTATCCAGATAATCGATTGCGCGGCGCAAATCGAACACCGTTTGCACCATGGCATTGCGCAATGTGTAACTGAATTTCCGGGCTTTTTTGAGAGGATAAAACGCGAGTTCCCTTTCGCCATGCAGATCAATATCAATGCGAAATACGGCAAATCCCGCTGCCGTAAATATGGAGTCGCCGATTTGCATATAATCGGCGTTTTTATGATCGCCGATGCCGTGCAGCATGATGATGGCGGGATATGGCGCCTCCCCGGTTTCCGGGAGGTGCAACAGCGCCGGGACACGTTTTGCATGAACGGAATAATAGCTCACGTGAAAAAGCCCATCCCCGAGTGGTTCCACATGAGCGTTCAGAGGGAAATCATGGTCATATTCATAATAGTACTGTAACTCCACCGTTTCCTGCTTCATGCAGCCAGCGGCCATCAGCATGAGCCAGGCTGCAACGAGACGGAAGCGATACCGTTTGCCCATAGGTTTTCCGCCCATCGTTTTTGCTCGACATTATCCTGCGAAAAACATCCACCAGATGCAATCGACAATGGTATGCACAAGTGCCGCAGCGGCGATGCTTCCGGTTTTTTGATAGGCTTTGCCGTAAAACCAGCCGGCGATGGTCGCCAGCACGATGTACACCCAGGGCAAGTTCAACATCCCCAGTGAGCCCAAATCAAGGTTCCAATACGGTGGATTGGGATTATTGGCATGTGCCAGGCCGAAAATTACAGAGGCGATAATCAGCGCCGTTTCAGGTCGCCCTTCAAGGCGCTTTTCGATCATGTTTTGAATGATTCCCCGAAATAGAATTTCTTCAGGAAAGGCGATAAAAAACGCCGTCCCGAGGATGCCCGCGATCCATTTCCAGATGGAGCCCGCATCCACCTGCCAGTGGATGAAACCGGTCGAAAAGCCGATCGGGATCGCAAACACGATGAAAAATATGGCAGACAATTTGACGGCCAAAACGATTTCCTGCCGTGTCATGGCGATTCGCAGGCCCATATCCGGGATGCGGCGGATGGCCAAAAAGATGATCATCGCGAGAATAATGCCGTACAAATGATAAAGCTTAACCAATCCCTGCCGGAAAGGAATATTGATTTC
>WFVT01000312.1 GCA_015491485.1 Candidatus Zhuqueibacterota bacterium | reverse complement strand
GAATGGGATGATGAAATTGCCGAATGGGGGAAAAAATTTTTCCAAGGGATCGGTTTTCACGGTCTCGGCAATATCGAGTTTAAACGCGATCCGCGCGACGGTCAATTGAAAATCATTGAATGTAATCCACGTTTTACGGCAGCCCAAGAATTGCTGACCCGGAGCGGGATGGATATCGCCAAAATCATCTATCGTGCCATTGTCGGGAAGCCGGTGCCCCGCATCGAAACATACCGGCAGAAATTGCATTTCTGGTATCCCGTACGGGACTTTCGCGCTTTTCTGGAATTGCGCCGCCGCGGGGAACTGACTTTTACCGAATGGTTGAAAAGCATCAGGCACTTCCAGGTTTTTCCCTATTTTCGCTGGGATGA
This sequence comes from Candidatus Zhuqueibacterota bacterium, assembly GCA_015491485.1. GTDB lineage: Bacteria > Zhuqueibacterota > Zhuqueibacteria > Zhuqueibacterales > Geothermadaptataceae > Hydrothermovivens. Next base: position 7,475 of record WFVT01000312.1, on the reverse strand, counting down.
TCCGATGCCCTCGATCCGCGGCATGATCCGCGGCATGAATGAGTGACCCTGAATACATGCCGATAAAGCATCATAAGATTTAATAGGAAAAACGAGAACGGGGCCGGATACGCATGGCGCTGAAAGAGATGGAAAAGAGCAGACTTGGCAGATACAAAGAGCAATTTGAAGCGCTTCTGCAGGAGTTTTTGGATTCACCGTCGGTCGCTGAACTGAACATTGGTCGGGTGCAGACTACCAATTTCCTGCACCAATTCGAACGCCATTTTTCCATTCAGCGGGTTTATGCGGTTCAAGGTGAAAGCGGGAAAAAACGCATCTATCTGAAATTGTACAAAAACGCATATCAACGCAGCGAAGCCGATTTCCTGGCTTCCATTCAGCGGGATTATGATACCAACCGTTTTTGGTATGATAAACTGGCGCCCTTTGCCGATTTCTCTACAATTAAGCCGCTGTACCTATCTCTGGAACACCGCGGCATGATCACCGAAGAGGCCGACGGCGAAAATTTAGGCGTGCTGGTACGCACCCGGCTCAAATTTCGGCCGTCCCGAGACACCCTGGAACAACTTACTGACTACATGGTGCATGTGGGGAAACTGCTGCGCACCATCCAGCAATTTCCAGTGGAACCGGTGGAATTCGATCTTGAATTCCTGGTCGAAGACATCGATTCCCGCATGCGCGAATTGGTGACTCAGCCCGAATCCCATTTTTCCCTCGAAATACGGCAAGCCATACTACAATTTTTTCGTGAGCAGTTGCCGGCTGTGCGCGATCTGCCGCTGGCAATCGGCTATCTGCACCGCGATTTCATGATGGGCAATCTGCTGGTGAACGGCCGAAAGCTCATCGTTCATGATTTTTCGCGCATTACCGTCGGCCCCGGACTGCATGATCTGACCCGTTTTTATCATCATCTGGAGTTGCTCAAATACAAACCCATTTACCGGGATGAACATGTAAGCCGGCTGCAGGAGGCGTTCTTGCGTGGCTATGGATATGATGCCGGTCGCGAACATCCGTTATTTCGCTTTTTCCTGTTGCGACATTACATCACCCACTACAAAGGGTTGGTGAAAGCCGGAGAGGTACCGCTTAAATCGAAACTGTACAACCGCTGGGTGATGCACCGGCATCGGGATAACATCCGGCGGTTGATTGACTCGTAAATCAGGATTTTGACGCGCGATGGTGGTGGCATCAAAAATTAAAAAGCTGTTGCGGATGTCCCCGGCAGAGGTTCTGTACCGGGCACGCGAACTGGTGCGGGTGCAGGAAGAACGGCGCCGCTACGGCGATGAGCGCGACGCGGCTTCCCGGGACGACTTCGACTTTTGGGAGCCGCCATATGCTTCTGTTTGGCGCGATCTGCAAGCTGGCCGGGTGCAGAAGGCGCTGGCCGAAGCCGGTTGGATGCGCAAGCTGTTCATTCCGTTGGATGAAACAAAAGCGCATGCTTTCAGAGAAGAGAGCCCTGCAGATGTTGAGCACAGCCTCGCAAGAGCCGAACTTTTTCTGCAAAACCGGTTTCGGTTTTTCGGCAGGGACTTTCACTTTGCCGAACGCATTTCCTGGCAACAGGACCCGGTAACAGGCCGGCCCTATCCGCGAGGCTTTTACCGGGATATCGAAATTTTTAAAAATGATCAGCGTACGGATGTCAAATTCGTCTGGGAGCTGAACCGCCTGCAATTTCTGATCGAGATTGGCAAAGCCTATTATCTCAGCGGCGACCCGCGCTATCGGGAGAAAATCGATGCTCTGGTGCGTGATTGGCATGATCACAATCCGTACAAAACCGGCATCGCCTGGACCAGTGCGCTGGAAGTAGGCGTGCGGTCGCTGTCGTTTTTGTGGACGCTGAACTTTTATCTTGCCGCCGGCGGCCCGAATCCTGAAACCGTGCGGCTGCTGTTGAAACTGCTCTATCTCGGCGGCGCTTACATTTCTGAGAACCTGTCAATTTATTTTAGTCCCTACAACCATTTGATCGGCGAGGCGGCGGCGCTGTTTTTGATCGGCTATTTGTTCCCCGGATTCAAAAACGCCGGGGAATGGCAGCAACGTGGCTGGCAACTCCTGTGCGATCACATTGACAGGCAGTTTCATGCCGACGGCGGCTGCGTAGAGCAGGCCACGTTTTACCACCATTTCACGCTCGGATTTTACTTGCAGGCCATGGCCGCGCGAAAACTCAACGGCGATGACATCCCGGCGGCCGTGCATGATCGCGTGGAAAAGGCGCTGGCGTTTGCGCTGGGCATGACCCGGCCGGACGGCACTCTGCCGTGGATCGGCGATATCGACGCTGCGAGATCCCTGTATGTCTCGGATCCGGCGCACTGGGATTTTACCGGATTTCAGTGCATCGGCGCGGTGTGGTATCGGCGGAGTGACATGAAATGGCGCGCCGGGCGCTGGAGTGAAGAAGCGCACTGGCTGTTGCCGCTGGACGATCGCGAGATTTTCGAGGCGCTTCCCGCGCAGCCGCCCACGGCGTCTGTTCAATTTTTCCCGGAATCCGGTTATTTCGTGGCGCGCTCCGGCTTTACCCCCGATTCGCACTTCTGCTTCATGGATGTCGGCCCGCTGGCTGCGGGCGTGTTCCGCGATCGCACGCCGTCGGCGGCGCACGGCCATGCCGATGCCCTGGCCGTGGAGATGGCGCCATTCGGAGAGCCGCTGCTGATTGATCCCGGGTTTTCCAATTACCGGGGGGAGGAAGCATGGCATGAGTATTTCCGCAGCACCCGGGCGCACAATACACTTGAGATCGACGGCGTTTCCCAGGCGCGGCAGGTGGGCATCTTACACTGGGCACATGCCTTCGAATGCCGCACTTTGCAAATCTGGCGCGGCGAAACCGCAAGCGGGATTTGCGCCGAGCATGATGGGTACCGGCGACTGCCTGGTTGCATTCAGCACCGACGGTATTTTCTTTTTGTGGAACAGCGTTTTTGGGTGATGCTCGATTGGTTGTACGCCATCGCCCCTGGAAGCAAGCAGAAACACACCATCCGCCACGGCTTTCATTTTGCCGAGCAAGCCGACGTGGAGCTCGATGAACCGCAGCGGAGCATCATCGCCTCTGGAAAACGAGGCCGGCTGCACATCCATCTGATGCCGTTCTCGGGGGGAGCGCAATCGTTTGTGCTTGCTCGAGGCGGCGATGGCCCGGAACAGGGCTGGATTTCGCCGACCTACCGGGATCGGCGTCCGGCGCCGGTCGTTGTCTGGCAAATGCAGAGCCCAATGCCGTTCGCCCTGGTGAGTGTGTACTGGCCGGATGCTCTTCGCGATGGTTCCGCCCGGCTGCAGCGGCTTCAAAACAGTCTCCATATTGCCTCGGAAAAGGCACGGTACCGTATTTCGGTGAAGCCGTCGGCGCAGAGCACCGGTCGCGGCGTAACAGCCGAGATCGTATTGCCGCACCGGCAGCGGAACATCGTTTTGATGACCCAACCGGTGGTTACGGACACCGGAGCCCCTTTGTTCATGCAAGAGCTCCAGGCAGTGGAGGGAGGCGATCCATGAGCAGGACGATCAAAGTGCTGGAGATTTCATCATATCCGCCGCCGCGGGCCGGCTGGGGCATGCGGGTGTATTTTTTGAAACGGGAACTGGAGCGGCACGGGCATGTCTGCGCCGTGCTTAATACCGGCAAAAGTCGCAAACTGCGCGGCCGCGATTTTGTGCCCGTTTTCAACGGTTTCGATTTCGTTTGGAAAGTGTTCTGGTACCGGCTGCGGGGCTATGTGGTGCATCAGCATTTGAACGGCGATTCTCCGAAAGGATTCATCCTCACCTGCCTGTCGCTCCTCGTGAGTCTGATGACGTTCAGCCGGCCGGTGATTACGTTCCATGCGGGACCGGTGCAAAAGTATTTTCCACAGTCGCAGGCGCCGCGACTGACCTGGCTGTATAAATTCATTTTCACAGCTCCGCGTCACATCATTTGCAACAGCGACGTGGTGAAAAGGGCCATTATGGGCTATGGCGTTCCCGGGGAAAAAATCGTGCCCATTCAAGCCTTCAGCAAACAATATTTGCAATTCGAGGAAGTAGAGCTGGCTGAACCGGTTGCTTCGTTTTTTCGCCGGTTTGAAAATGTGATTTGCAGTTACGTGTTTTTCCGGCCGGAATTTTTTATTGAGGAGATGATCCGCGCTTTCGCCCGGCTGGTCGCCGAACGGAAGGATGTGGGTCTGATGATCCTCGGATCGGATATGCAATCCGAGCCCATCCGCCGTTTGATTCATGAACTTAATCTGGATGAGCACGTGCTTATCGCCGGAGATCAGGATCACGACGCGTTTCTGACCATCCTGAGTCGCAGCAAATTGTATTTACGCACCCCGGTCAAAGATGGGGTATCATCTTCTGTCCTTGAGGCGCTGGCGCTGGGCATTCCGGTTGTGGCAAGCGAAAACGGTACCCGCCCGGCAAGCGTGCTGACCTACGAAAACCAAAATCTCGATGACATGGTACAGAAGTTGAAATACGTACTGGATCATTATCCGCAAGTCAAAGCATCGGTGGTGAAGCCCGACATCCCGGATACCATCTGGGATGAGATCGCGGTGCTGGCCGATGCGCCGGTTGAACGCATTAAGCCGCAGCAACATCGATTAGCCGCATGAGGGAAGCATGAAGATTTCGGTATTTGGACTGGGATATGTGGGGTGTGTGTCCGCAGCCTGTTTGGCGGATATGGGACATGAGATCATCGGCGTGGATGTGAACCCCCAAAAGCTGGATCGGGTCCGACGGGGCGAATCGCCGATCACCGAGCCGGGGCTGGACGCGCTCTTGAAACAGGTCGTGGAAGCCGGACGTTTGCAGGTGACCGATGACGCGGCGGCCGCGGTTCTGGCGACCGATGTGTCTCTCATCTGCGTGGGCACCCCCAGCCGTTTGAACGGCAGTCTGGATACCCACTTTCTCGACCGGGTGATCGAACAAATCGGCGGCGCGCTGGCTTATACCGATCGGTTTCATGTGGTCACCATCCGTAGCACGCTGCTTCCGGGAGTCGTTGATGATCGCATCATTCCGATGCTCGAAAATGCCAGCGGGAAAAAAGCCGGTGTGGATTTTGGGCTGTGTATCAATCCTGAATTCCTGCGCGAAAGCTCAGCCATTGCCGATTTCCGCAATCCGCCGTTTACCGTCATTGGCGCGCTGGATGACCGCAGTGCTGAAATCATGGAGCAGGTGTATTCCGGAATTCCGGCGCCGGTTTATAAAATCGCTCCCGCCGCTGCATCGATGGTCAAGTATGCGAGCAACGCATTTCATGCACTGAAAGTGGCGTTTGCCAATGAAATCGGCGCTATCTGCAACAACCTGGGCATCGATAGCCAAACAGTCATGCACATTTTCAAGCAGGATCGGCAACTCAATATCTCCGAAGCCTACCTGACGCCAGGATTTGCTTTCGGCGGTTCCTGCTTGCCCAAAGATGTTCGGGCGTTATTATACACCGCCAAGCACCGGGATGTCGGGACGCCGTTGCTGTCGGCGATTCTTCCCAGCAATGATTTGCATATTCAGCGTGCGGTGGAGCGTATCATCGCCATCGGGCAGCGGAATGTGGCGCTGATCGGGCTCAGTTTTAAGTCCGGCACCGATGATCTGCGCGAAAGTCCCATGGTGCGGCTGGCCGAAACCCTGATCGGCAAAGGATATCGGTTGACCATCTACGATGAAGAAGTGTCCCTGTCCAATTTGATGGGACGCAACCAGGAGTATATTCAGCGGGTGCTCCCGCACATTCATGAATTGATGAACAATGATCTTGAATCCGTGGCGCGGAAAAATCCCGTGCTGATCGTGGGAAAGCAGCCGAAGCCGCCGGAAAGGCTGAAAGCCTGTTTAAGCCCGGAGCAGATTGTGCTCGACCTCACCGGCAACGGCGTCTGGTCTCCGGCGGAAACGATTAAGATTGTCTAAAATGATACGGTGACTGATTTCAATAAGACGGTGCGCAAACGAAGATGCACACAGAAACGCTGACCCAAAAAGTCCGACCGGAATCCTCGATTGAGGCATCCAACCACAAAGCCAAAGTGGTTTTTATTTCCTGGGCGAATAGTTGCAGCCGCAGCGATAATATCGCCCGCGAACTCGGCGGAACGTCCTATAAAATTTACTGGGGCTGGCTGGGGAGTCATCCATTGACGGTGTGGCTCAAATACTTTGGTCAGTTCATTGAAACGCAGTGGGTGCTCTGGCGTGACCGGCCGGACGTGGTATTCGTCATGATCCCGCCGCTGTTTGCCAGCCTGGCAGTATTGCCGTACTGCTGGCTGCGGAACAAGCCGTTTGTTCAGGATTCGCACACGGCTGCATTTTTGCATCCGCGGTGGCGAAAGTTGCAATGGCTGCAATCGTGGTTGTGCCGCAAAGCGGCCACGACCAACGTGACCAATTCGTTTTTAGCGCGACGCGTGACGGATGCCGGGGGACATGCCACCCTGGTTCGGGATGTTCCTGTCATTTATCCGATCCGTTCTTCATTTCCCAGAAGCCAGCGCTTCACGGTGGCCACCGTGTGTTCATTCAACTACGATGAACCGGTCGCTGAAATCTTTGAAGCCGCTGCACAGTTGCCGGAAGTTGATTTTTACGTCACCGGCAATCCTCGGGACCTCGATCCGGAACTGGCTCAAAAAGCCCCTGCCAATCTGCGGCTGACCGGATTTTTGCCTGATGACCAGTACGGCGCTCTGCTCAGAGATGCCGATATCGTCCTCACTCTGACCACCCGCGATCACACCATGCTGCGCGGCGCGTACGAGGCGATTTACCTCGGAACACCGGTGATTATATCGGATTGGCCGGTACTTCGAGAAGCGTTTCCGAAAGGCGCCGTCCTGGTTAACAATACCGTGGAAGGATTGGTCAGAGGCATCCGTCAGGCGATGAAAAGGTTACCAGAACTGAAACAGGAGGCCGCCCGTTTACGTGAAGAAAAGATACAGGAGTGGCAAAAACGGAAACAGAAACTTCTTGACCTGTTCCAAAAATAATAAAACAGCGATTCCCCGGATAGACGGGACGCTGTCGCGGGCTGCCCGGGTTGCGGCTAAAAGGGAGGGGATGTCCCAAAACCTCCATTCAGCGTCATTCCCATGAAAGCGGGAAGCCAAAGGGGATTGTTTATCCTGGACGCCCACTACCGCGGGCATGACGATGTGGGGGAATGCTTCAGTTTTTGGACAGCACCGGGACGCGTTTTTCATGATCGGTTCGAGCAAGGCGGTTTTGGAGGGGGGATGGCCGGTTTCAGCCCCGCAACGGGGATTTTCCGGCAGAATCATCCATGCGAGATTTGACCTTCGAGGCGGTTCACATCCAGAGCCTGGCTTCTTTTGCCCACCGGATTCACCTGTAGCTCAATCCGCTGTTATTCAAATATTTTCCCGGCATTGCTTTGAAGTATTCGTACGGTAAAGTATAGGTTGATT
>WFVT01000311.1 GCA_015491485.1 Candidatus Zhuqueibacterota bacterium | reverse complement strand
TGGCGCAATGGGGCGTGCATTTTGCCGTCGGGGGATCGGTGAAATGGTTGTGCGGCGGCCCGGGTGCCGGATTTCTCTATGTGCGTCCGGATTTGCAGGAATCACTTCGGCCCAAACTGACCGGATGGATGGCACATGAAAATCCATTCGCCTTTGAGCCCGGCGCGATCCGGTATGCCGACAATGCTTATCGCTGGCTCAACGGCACCCCGCATGTACCGGCGCTGTACAGCGCCCAGGCCGGTTACGATTTCATTCTGGACGTTGGGATCGAGACCATCCGAGACGCCAACCTGAGGCTCAGCGAATTTATCATCGAGCAAGCCAAAGCCCGGGGATGGCCGGTGCGCTGTCCCGAAAATCCGGATGAACGCGGCGGTACGGTGATACTCGATCTGCCTCGCGGTGAACACGTGGTGGAGCGGTTGATGCAGCGGAATATTCAGGTGGACTACCGTTCCGGCGCCGGAATTCGGATCGGACCGCATGTGTACAACACTCAAGAAGATTGCGAAGTGTTGATTGCTGAAATTGAAACGATTTTGAATGCATGACCGGAGGCAGATCCGGGAAGGAGGATAAACGATTGCGAGTATTGGCCGTCATTGTCATTGTCGCGGCGCTGTTTGTGTTGATGATTCGGTTTGTGGAGCCGCGTTTTGTCTTTTTCCCGCTCAAATATCCGCAAGGTGAGTGGGATGTCGATCTGAATGCGCTGGGCATTGAGGAACATTATTTTACCACGGAAGACAGCGTTCGGCTGCACGCCTGGTTTTGGCCCAAGTCCGATGCTCTCGCCACAATTTTGCTGATCCACGGGAACGCCGGCAATTTATCCCAACGTCTTGATCTGATGCGCCGCTACCGGGAACACCTCAACAGTGAAATTTTTATTTTTGATTATCGCGGCTACGGCCGTAGTGAGGGCTATCCTTCCGAAAAAGGCGTTTACCTCGATGCGCAGGCGGCATACGCATTCCTGACCAACAAGCTGGCGCGCGATCCCGACCGGCTGATCATCCTCGGTCGCAGTCTTGGCGGAGCGGTTGCCGTTGATCTGGCGCAAACCGCCAAAGCCGCCGGCTTGATTTTGGATTCCACCTTTTCTTCGGGCAAAGACATGGCCAGGCAGATGTTTGGAATCGTCCCCGTCTGGTGGTTCATGACCATTCGGCTGGCGTCCGAAGAAAAAATCCCGTATGTGCGGATGCCGATTTTATTTGTGCATGGCACCCTGGATGAAATGGTGCCGATGCGTCTTGGGCGAAAACTCTACGAAAAAGCGCCGGCGCCCAAAAAGTTTGTTGCCATCGAAGGAGCGCGGCATAATGATATTTACATCACCGGCGGCGATGCCTATTATCAGGCCATGCGGGAGTTTATCGAAGATTGCCTGCAGCCGAAACAGCCGGGACTGGCGCTGCGCTGAATCAGGTAGGCCCGGCGATCATCTGATAAACTTCGAATGCATTCATGCCCGTTTCCGGATTGAGACGAGGAAAGTTGTTTACCAACATGGAGCGTTTTGAAAATCTCTGGCATTTCATCCCTTCTGAACGAAAAACGGATTGAATTTTCGGAATAAAAGTGAGGATATGTGGAGGCGCGTTTCCCTGCTGCGCGGATGGCGATTTTTTTGCCGGTGGGGCTGCTTGCAGTTTCCATCGCATCGATTCTGATCCGCTGGTGCGAAGCACCGGCGCTGTCCATTGCTGCCTATCGGCTGGTTATCGCCTCACTCACTTTAGTCTTGCTGGGCGGTCGGCAGGCGCTGGCCCGGTTGACCGGTATCTGGGAGGGACCGGCCCGCTGGACCGTACTGTCCGGTTTTTTCCTGGCCATCCATTTTGCCGCCTGGATTCGTTCGCTGGAATTGACTTCAGTGGCGATCAGTGTCGTGCTGGTATCCACCGCGCCGTTCTTTGCTGCCCTCGGCGCGCGTTTGTTTTTGCACGCCCGGCCGAGCCGGCTGCTCTGGCTGGGACTGAGCATCGCCTTCGTCGGTCTGGTGATGATCGCCCGGAGTGAAGCACCGGGGACCGCCAATTCGCTGGCCGGCAATTTGCTGGCGGTAACGGGGGCAGCCGGCGGCGCCGGATACATGCTTATCGGCCGATACATCAGGCCGAATATGGTCAATTTTGATTATATTTTGCTGACGTATTCTTCGGCCGCCGTGTTTTTAGTGGCGGCTGCCATGCTGAGCGGCGCGCCGCTCTGGGGATTTTCCGGCAGTACTTATCTGCTTCTGCTGGCGATAGCCTGGGTTCCGCAGCTCATCGGCCACAGTTCATTCAATTGGGCTTTGAAATATCTCTCCGCGCCCCTGGTGGCCACGATTATGCTGGGAGAACCGGTGATGGCCAGTCTGCTGGCTTACGTGCTGCTGGGCGAAAGACTCACCGCGGCGCAGATATCGGGTAGCCTGCTCATTCTGATTGGCGTGGGGTTCGCTATCTGGTCTGAGACCAAGCAAACGGAAAGGAAACAGCCTGCAACATGATCGAAATCGTCTTTCTGGGCACCGGCTCTGCCATACCGACCCGGTACCGTAATCTTTCCGGGACTGCACTGATCCGACAGGGAGAAATCTTTTTGTTTGACTGCGGCGAAGCGACGCAGATTCAATTCCGTAAAGCGCGCCTCAAACCCGGACGGCTTTCACGGATTTTTATTTCCCACTTCCACGGGGATCATATTTTCGGCCTGCCCGGTTTGCTCACCAGTTTACAAATGGCCGATTGCCAGCAGGATATTCATCTCTACGGTCCGCATGGCCTTGCTGATTACATGAAATTTCATCAAGAGCTTTGCCGGTTTGTATTAAAATATCCGCTGCATATTCATGAAGTGCCGGATGATGTGGATGAGATGGTATGGGAAGAGGACGGATTCAAAATCGTTTGTCGGGCGCTCGAGCACCGGATGCGTTGTCTCGGCTGGGCCATAGTGGAGCATCCGCGTCCCGGCAAATTTCATGTAGAAAAAGCCGATGCATTGGGAGTGCCGATCGGTCCGGAACGCAGCCGGTTGCAAGCCGGTGAAGCGGTCCGTTTGCCGGATGGACGGGTCATTCAGCCTGAAGATGTGGTCGGTCCGCCGCGTCGCGGGCACCACATCGCGTATTGCGTCGATACCACGCCGTGCGAGGGAACCGTGGCTTTGGCCAAAGGCGCCGATTTGCTCATCCATGATGCCACGTTTTCCAGCGAGGAATCCGATTGGGCGCACCGTACCGGGCATTCCACCGGCCAGGATGCCGCGTTGATGGCGCAAAAGGCAGGGGTGAGGCAGCTCGCTCTGACTCACCTTAGCGGCCGTTTTATGCCCCGGGATGAGAAACGACTGCTGAAAGAGGCGCAAAAGATTTTCCGCAATACCCTTCTCGCCCGTGATCTCATGCGCATCAGAATTGAATATGAGGATTAAACGTTTCTCGTGCTTCCGCTAATAGACTCGCTGTGATTCACGGAAAAGCGCTCCGGGGGAGGTTCCCGACTGAAAATGTCGTCCACAAGGCTGAAGCGTTGCGGGGCAACGTTTCAAGCCAGGAATTGATATCCGGGGGAGTGATGGCTCTGCCTTATGTATTTTTCCCACCTGCCGATTTATGTTAAAAATCACAGGACGACTTATCGAAAGGGACTTCGATATGGCAGATCATGTAACGCAACTGCAATCGCTGGCCGACTCGCTTCTTCAGCGGATGGCCGGTCAATCCGTACAGCCCTCCGCCGGAAACGCTCCGGCTCCTGAATCGCGCCGCCCGGAACCCGAGCCGAATGATCGGCTTGAATTGACTCAAACCCGGATGTATCAGCTCAAATTCGATTTCTTCTACGAAAAAGTCGTACAGTCCAGCCGTCGAGCCACGTTGCTGGAAGAAGAACAAAACCGAACCCTGACGCAAAATCTGTATCAGCGCGTATCGGCAAGGTTCAGTCTGGACCTTTCTTTCATTTCCCGGTTGGCGGTACAAACCGGCCGAGCCGCCAGCATTGATCGAGAAGTGTTTCAGCAGTTCACCGAAGCTGCTCAGGGATTGACTCAGATGGATGAAAAGAGCTTCCGCCAATTCGTTCAGTCGGTGGATACCCTTTTCAATGCTGTGGAAACGGCATTGGGATTATCTGAAGACGGCCTCGATGACTTTGCGGAAGTGGTCAAGTCGGCCGCTGCCGGATTTTTTGAAACGGTGAAAAACGCCAGTCAGCGCCTGGACGACCGGGAAAAGCTGGCGGCAACGGACTTCCGCAATCAGGTTCGCCGGCTGCTCGAACCGGAGCCCCGGGATCGTGGTTTGATGCGTGATATTCGGAAGCTGCTGCGGGAAAGCGGCCTCCCTGAAGATCAGAAAAAGGAGTTGCTGCGGCTGTTCCGGCTGATCGTGAAATATGCGAAAAAAGCGATGCAGGACGGGAATCGCCAGTTTATCGACCGGGTTCGCGAGCTTTTGGATCGCTATGAAAAGCCGGATACACCGGCAGACGTCCGGGAAAAACCGCAGGCGGTACCGGCCCGGCTGGTGGAGATGTATGAGCGAACGGAAGTTCGTGAGCAAATACAGGTGCAGGTTCAAGAGCAGAGCCTGAATGTAATGGCGGCATAAAGGGGGAAGGGACCGCGCACGGCCGATGCCGGAGTCGCGGTCCCTGGATGATTCTCTTGACAATCGTTCGAGTTCGCGGAGCTTCTGCTGCTCTCGCACGGCCGCCAGTCACGCAGGGGGTGATTTTACACCACTCTTCTCATGGGCTTTCATTATTCCCAACAATGAGATGCCATGATTTTTTATCAGCCACGCATTCACGCGCATGAAACACGGAAGCATTGTAGCACAAGCTTCCAGCTTGCAACAATGTAGCACAAGCTTCCAGCTTGTGGCTTCGGAGAGAAAGCCCTGATTGGTCAACGTGCCACAGATTCCTGCGGATGGAACACGGAAGCGTTTGTAGCACAAGCTTCCAGCTTGTGGCTTCAGTGGCAAAGCCCTGGTTGGTCAACATGCGACAAATTCCTGCAGATGGAACATGGATGATGCTTGGCGAGGGAGCAATTTCCGGGACAAACCGCTGAGTTCGCCGAGGGCGCAGAGAATTTTTCTCTTTTAATTTATAGCCAGCGACCTCGGTGACCTTCACGATGGTTGTTTTTTACCGTTCGTATCCGTGGTCATCGGCGTCATCCATATGATCCGTGTTCGCATTTCAAACATCCGCGTTTGATCCGTGCCCATCCGTGGCTGAAGCGTTTTTATTTGAATCAGCCACGGATTGACGCGGATGGAACACGGATGAATTGTAGCACAAGCTTCCAGCTTGCAATAATGTAGCACAAGCTTCCAGCTTGTGACTGCGGTGGGAAGGCCCCGATTGGTC
>WFVT01000310.1 GCA_015491485.1 Candidatus Zhuqueibacterota bacterium | reverse complement strand
GAGCTTCTGGATCGCTCTTTGACGGCCGACCAAACCCTGACCCTGCACGCCGCCGGATTTGACGCCGACAGCAACTATGTCGGCGATCAGAACGTCGATTGGAGCAGTACCGGCACCCTTTCCCCCGCTATTTCCGGTACGGGCTCACAGATCACCTTCGAGCCAACCACGGCACCGGCCAGCGGCACCATCCGGGCGACGCACCCCACGGCAGGCAGCGATGAAACCGGCACCATCAGCGTTTCGCCGGGCCAATTGCATTATGTGGAGGTGCTCACCGGCGGGTCTGGAGAAACCAGCCCGCTCGGCCCGACCACCCTGAACCCGGGGCAGACCCTGCTGGTTCATGCGGGCGGCTTTGATGCAGATAACAACTACATTTCCGATGTGGTGGTCAACTGGTCGGTGGTCGGCCCTATCGGCAGTATTTCTCCGGCCACGGGCGTTTCCGCGACGTTTACGGCACAAACCGTGGGCACCGGCACTATCCGCGCCGATGCCAGCGGCAATGTTCTGGATGCCAGCTCCGGAACCATCACCGTGAGCACCGGGAATGTGGCCAAAATCGTCATCCGCACTGCCCCCGGCAACGGCGGCGTGCCGTTCGGCGATTATACCCTGACCGCCGATGAAGAGGTCACTCTGTATGCCGCCGGATACGACGCCGGAGACAACTACTTCGGCGACGTGAACGTGACCTGGTCGAGTACCGGCAATCTCACGCCGGCGGCCTCGGGCACCGGATCGTCGTTCACATTTTCGCCCATTTCCGCCGCCGCCGATGGCTCGGTGAATGGCACCATCATCGCCAGTTTCGACGCCGCCATTAAAGATACCACGGGTGTAATTACCGTGCTGCCCGGCGCGCCGGTGGGCGACGTTACTCTGACGCCCGATCCGGAGACCCTGCCGGCCAACGGCACGGCCACCTCGGTCATTACCAGTTCGGTGATTCGGGATGCCGAGAACAATCCGGTCGGCAGCGGACGGCTGTTTACCGTCACCGCCACTCCGGCGGATCTGGGGACGATCATCACCCCCGACGCCGACGCCGCCACCCCCGGGCATCAAATCGCCACCAATGCGCAAAGCCGATTGAATTTTACCTACCGCGCCGGTTCCACCGGGGGAGTGGTGACCATTCACGTCAGCAGCGGCCTGGCGGCAAGCGGGCAGACCCAGATCACCCTCGGTAGCCTGTCCATCCTATCGGTCACTACGGCGCCGACCACCGTGACGCAGGGGCAGACCGGCATCACGGTAAGCATGTCGGTTCAAAACCTCGGCTCCAATCCCATTACCAATCTGCAGGGAATTCTCAGCTTTACCGGGCTTGCCGACCGGACTTCCGAATATACCGTAACGCCCAGTGCATCGAATCCGACAACCTTGCCCGGCAATGCCACGGTCACTCTGACCTATCTGGTGGATGTTTCACCGGCCGCCTCGCTGGAAACAATCACCATTGACGGAACCGTTTCCGGCGAGGTTAACGGGACGCCGGTCAGCGCCAGCGGCGCCCAATCCCCCGACTCCTGGACGGTGCAGCGGGCGGCGCAGGTCCGTATCCAGAGCGTCTCCAGCAGTGCAGATACCGTTTCTCAGGGGCAAACCAATCTCACGGTGTCCGTGCGAATTGCCAACCGGCTGGGTGTCGGTTCCGTGGCCGACGCCCTGATCGACAGCGTGCGGCTGGTGTTTCAGCAGGGGCCCGTGGATGTCAGCGGTGATTATGTGGTGGCGGCGAATCCGGGCAATCCGACGGTCGTGCCCGGCAACGGTTTTGTGGATCTGACTTTTACGGTCAATGTGGGAATTGCTGCAAGCCTGGGGCCGGTGACCATCGATGCCGTGGTCTTTGCCCGAGACGCCAATTCCAATCAGGAAACTCAAGACACTGGCGCCGATGCACCGCACCAGTGGACCGTGGTCGTGGGGAATGCCTTTTCGATCGTATCCATCACGCCGTCGCAGCCGCAGGTGACGCAGGGCATGCTCAAAGAATGGCAAATCGTCATGCAGCTCCGCAACAGCGGGGCGTCGGCGGTGGAACTCGATCTTTCAAGCAGCCGGACCTATCTCCAGCTCCGGCTGGGCAGCACGGATGTGACTTCACAATATACGATCATTCAGCCGACGGCTCTGGATGAAGGCGGCATTATCCTCGCTGCAAATTCGACAGGCCATTTAACCTTCCGGGTCACCAAAACCGGCCAGTCCACCGGCATCGTCACCATCAGCGGCGTGGTGCAAGGCGTGGACCTCGCCACCGGGCAGGATGTGAGCGATAATACCAACGATTCCGGCACCGGCGAAGTCACGGTCCAGGCGCCGGGCGTTTTGAATATTGATTTGCTGCAGCCGTCGCAAACCACGGTCACCGCCGGACGTACTCGGGATTGGACTGTGACGGCCACGGTACGAAATCCCGGCGGCAGTGCGATCCGGCTGGCAAACACCCCGGTCACTTTCTCTGTCGGAGACGGGGTGGGCTATCAGTACATTTTGCCCACGGTGTTCATTGACGGCGATTCAATCATTGACGCCAATGAAACCAAACAGATCGTCGTTACCGTGGATCAGACCGGAACCAGCACCGGACCGCAGCAAGTATTTATGACGTTGAATGGCATCGAAATCAACAGCGGGCGGGCGGTGCAGTCCAATCAGGGCGCTACTCAGGTGCAGGTGCAGAGCCCGGCGCAATTGCAGATCGTGGATATCCTGGCGTCCCGTACCACGGTCACCGCCGGACAGACCAATCCCTGGACGGTGACGGTGGTGGTATCGAACACCGGCGAAAGCCAGGTGCAGTTACAGACCGATACAACCACCACCGTGCGGTTCCGTATCGGGACGCAACAGCAAACCGATTATCAGGCTGAATTACAGCCGCCTCGCTGGCTGGCCAGCGGCACAACCATTTTGCCCGGCAATGGCGTGGACAGCCTGAAGTTTGTGGTTAGCAAAACCGGGGCGAACACGGGTTTCCTGCGGTTGGTAGTGCAGGTTTCGGTGATTGAAATCAACAGTGATACCACTTTGACTCTCAATCTGACCAGCAATCCGCTGGTGGAAGTGCAGTCCCCGCCGCTGATCAGCTATATTTCCGGCAGCATGGTGCCGGATGTGGTGAACAACAACGGGTTCTATGCGTTCAAGGTTCGCGTCAACAACGCCGGACAGGCCACGGTGGAGCTGGAACCGTCCATCACCACATTTACTTTCACGGACGGCACCAATACCTTCACCGCCCCGCTGGATGCCAACAAAGTGACGGTCATAGCCCCGGGCGACACCACCC
This sequence comes from Candidatus Zhuqueibacterota bacterium, assembly GCA_015491485.1. GTDB lineage: Bacteria > Zhuqueibacterota > Zhuqueibacteria > Zhuqueibacterales > Geothermadaptataceae > Hydrothermovivens. The sequence continues at coordinate 33,889 of WFVT01000310.1, read as the reverse complement.
TCACTTTCCAGCAACGGCAAATACCGGCTAACATGCAGCATGGCAATTACACCCCGGCCATCGAATTGCGGGGCACGGAAAACGGCAACGGATTCGCCCGTAATTTTCTGGTGGATTCCAACGAGCTTCAGGTGAGTGCCCCGGCGAATATTCAGGTGTTGTCGTTGAAACCCAGCCAGCCCACCGTGACCAGCCAAATGGAAAAAGATTGGTTTATCACCATGGTGGTGGCCAACAACGGCGGCACCGACATTCAATTGGATAGTGTGGATGTGGTGCTGTTCAACGGCGGCGTCGTGACTCAGGAATACACGATCACCAGGCCGACCGTTTTTATGGGCTCGGGGACCCGAACTCTTGCCGCCGGTCGGGTGGATTCGCTGCGGTTCAATGTATTGAAAACCGGCGTGAAGCTCGGTGCCACCACCATCCAGGGACGGCTGTGGGTGCACGACGTATCCACGCTGGAACCGATTTTCATCCAAACCGATTCCGGCGGCGGCAGTTTTGTGGTGCAGCAACCTGCCCTGTTGCAAATCGTGTCGATCAAAGCATCACAACCGCGCGTCACCCGGGGACAGACCCGACCCTGGACCGTGGATATGACGGTGGCCAATCTCGGTGAAAGTGCGGTTCAGCTCGATTTTCAGCCGGGCAAAACCGGCCTGCTTTTCAGCCTCATGCAGAATAACGATTACGCCCTGACGCTGCCCACGACCTTCACTAACGGCGATTCGGTCATTTTCGGAAACAGCACGGCTACCCTGCGCTATACCGTGACCCGGACGGGCAACATCATCGGTGACAATGTCATAACCGGATTCGTGAGCGGCCTGGAACTCAACAGCGGACGGCTGCTGACCGACGACAGCGCCGATGGCGGTGTGGATACCGTCCGGGTTGAGACGCCGGCACGCTTGCGCCTCCGTCAGGTGGATATCGTCAATGTGCCGAATCCGCCGTTCGTCAATACCAGTCAGCCGTTTTCCATATTGGCTGTGGTGGAAAATTTTGGCCAGGAAAAAGCCGACAGCATCCGGGTGCAATTGAGCACCACAGGCAGTTCAATCATCAGCCAGCCCGAATACACCCTGATTGACGGGCTTGAAGGCGGACAGGCGGACAGTGTGCTGTTCACGGTCACTGCCGGCAATCGAGAGAATCCGGCTGAAGTGTTCCGGGTGGCGATTCGTTCCGCCATTGCCCGAAACACCGGGCTTACCGCTCCGGTGGAGCCCGCGATCGATGACACGGCGACGGTGGCCGTGCAATTGCCGGCGGTGCTTGAAATTACCGATGTGTTGCCCTCGGTCCCGGTTATCGCTGCGGAACAGAATATCCCCTGGGACATCCGGGTGGTCGTGAGGAATAGCGGTATCGCCGCCGTCACGCTGACGCCGCCTCAAAATGAGGACGTTCAAATCAGCATCGACGGGGTGGTTCAGCGCGATTATGTGATTGAAGCTCCCGCCGCGTTGGCCATTCATCCGGATTGGACTTTGCCCGGTGGTGCGGTCGATACGCTCAAATTCCGGGTGATCTCAACCGGCAGGCTTGGAGGAAGAGCCACGATATTCGCACAGGTCCGGGGAGTGGATCAGAACTCGTTACAGGAATTGTCCGATAGCAACACGGGATCCATCACCGTAGAAACCACGGCTGCGGTGCGCATCTTTAAAACCGAACCCCTGGTGCTCAACCGTATTCCGGGAACCGAAATCGGGCTGGTGAACATATCCCGGACATTTAATATCCGGGTGCTGGTTGAAAATACCGGATTCGAGGATGTGGAAAACGTGCTGGTGCACCTTCGTACGACGGGCCGTTCCGTCATCGCAGCCGATACGGTCAATATAGCCCGCATCGCGGCGCGGGCCACCGCACAGGCGGTGTTTCAGGTACAGGCCGATGCCCTTCCCACCCCGGCGGATCTGAATGAAACCTTCACGGCGCGTATTTTGCGCGCCATTGCCTCGCAGAGCAAAGAACCGGCTGCCATCTTTTTGGCGGCCGATTCGACGGCACGAATCCGAATTCAGCTTCCTGCCCGCCTCACCATGGTGGCGCAACTGGATGATGAAGACCAGATTCTGAGCACCAACCAGATTTTTGAAGTCCGAGCCACCGTACAGAATCTGGGGCAGGCGGAAATCGATAATCGCGGACGGCTGCAGCTCGTTATGCCGCCGGATTTCCAATTGCAGTCGCCGGCAACGTTTGAACAGATTTTCCGTATCGGTGAGCCGGTGGTGTGGAGAGTGAAGGCTCCGGCCACCGAGGTGCCGCAGGCGCTGTTTGTGATCAAATTCAGCCAATTGCCGCTGGACCGAAACAGCGGCAAGCTGGCGGAGACCGAAATCGATTCGGTGCGGCTGGCTGTCAAAGTGGTTCAATTCGACCTGTCCATCACCCGCGTGTTCATCAGCGAGCCGCCGGGCGCACAGGACGACACCCTCTCCACCGGTCAAAATTTCACCGTTCGGGCGCGTATTGCGTTCAGCGAAGACCTGGCCGGCCGTCCACGCAGTATCCGGCTGGTTCCGCCGCCGGGCTACACCTTGCTGTCTCCGGCCACCATCAGCGATTTTCGCATCGAAGAAGCGTGGCAATTGATCGCGCCGTCACAGCCGCATGGCCCACGCTGGTTCCGGTTTGAAGCCGAAGGCATCACCGGTACCGGCGAGCGCGTGTATTCCTCCGATAGTCTTCGCGTGGTGCTGGTGAGCCGGGCTCTGCTGGAATTGCAGGCGTTCATCAGTGAGCCGGAAGGTGCACGCGACAACTCGCTGACTGTCGGGCAGTCGTTTACGATCCGGGCGAATTTGAACAATCTCGGCACCGCCGGCACCCTCGATACCGCCAGAGTGCGTCTGGAACTCGGCCAGACCGGCATCACGGTGAATGATACGCTGGAAAAGCCGGTGGAAGTCAATGGATTCGTGGAATGGCTGGCGCGTGCCCCCGATTCGCCTGCCGAGGGCAACATCACCGTGCGACTCATCCAGCGGCCGCTGGATGAAAACTCCGGCCAGGATGCAGATGTGGTCTCTGAAATTTCCCGCTTCTTTGTGCGCACCGACACCACCGGGAGCCTCCGGGTGTCGGCGCCGGTGATCACCGGACCGGAGGGCGCACTGGACAATATTTTGAGCACCGGGCAACCCTTTACGGTGCAGGCGGATCTGGAATGGCGGCATCTGCGGCAGGTTTCGGCGGTGCTGGAGCTGCCGCCGGGCTTTTTTACCGAAGAAGCGCGCCGCAACTTCCCGGATTCCGATACCCGCGCCACGCCGAGCTGGATTGTGCGTGCTCCTGAAGATGCCGTCGCTTCACAATTCATCACCGTTCGCGTGCAGGCGATCGATGCCAACAATGATTCACTGACGTTTGATCAGGTATCCGATCCATTGCGGGTGGAAGTGGTCGAACGGGCTTCGCTCCGGCTGTCCGGCGCCATTACCAGTCCAATAACTGCCACCGACGGCATCGTGAGTGTGAATCAGCCGTTCGTGGTGACAGCCAACGTGCTGAACGAGGGGCAGGCGCCGCTGGTGGGCGAGTCTGATGTGCGCATCGTATTGCCCGCCGGTTATTCCACGGAGGACTCGCTGGTGAAACAGACCGTCAACGGCACGGCCTCATGGCGAATAAAGGCGAAAAGCTCGCCATCCACGGGGATTGAGCAAATCGGTCTGATTCTGGAAAAATTGCCCAGGGATGGGAATTCGGGGCTCGATGCCGATGTCGTGGTGGGTGAAGTTGAAATTTCCATTCAAACGGAACCGCGGCTTTTGCGGGTGAGTCAGAATCCGGCGCGTCCCTCCGGGCCAACCGGCACCGGTGAGCGAAATGTGCCCATGATGAGTTTGATTCTTGAAAATCAGGGACGCGAATTATCCAGCGCCATGCTGCTGCGCAGGCTGGTGCTTTCTGTGTTGGATTTACAGGGTGAAGCCATCCCGCCGAACCGGGTGATCGATGCAATCCGGGTGGTGCGGCACGCGCAGCCGGAAGTGGTGCTGGGCGAGTTGAATCAGATTCCCGCCGGCAATCCGGTTTCGGTGGAGCTGGTTCCAGGCGATACCCTTTTCCCGGGCACTCCGGACACGCTGGATGTGCTGGTGGACCTCGCCGGTCAATCTGATGTGGCCGGAATGCAGCTCCGCTTTACTTCCAGCGAGGACATCGACGTGATCGATCTGGACTCTGGGGAGCGGGTTCAGGTGGTGGATGAAAGCGGTGCTTCCGGACAGGAGTTCGCTGTCGCTTCCAGGGCTTCCGCGATCACCGAGGCGGATTTCCAGAACTTTTATAATTATCCGAATCCGTTCCGGCCGGGCGATCCGCCAGACCGCGGAACCCGGTTCTGGTACTATTTGCCGGGCAACTCCCGGGTGGAATTCAAAATTTTGACCCTGCTGGGTGAGCTGGTGTATCAGAAAACGTACGAGGCAAATTCCCCGCAAGGGCAAAAAGGCAGCCGCATCCCCGGGTATAACGATATTTTCTGGGACGGCCGCAACGGCGAAGGCAAAGTGGTGCTCAATGGCATTTACATCGCCGTGTTAAAGACGGATTTCGGCGTGGTTACCACCAAAGTCGCCGTGGCGAAATAGCGCTGCGGTTGCTGATTGGCAAAAAAGCGATCCACTTTCATAAGCAGATCGGGAGCGCAGAGGGTCGGGCTCTGCATCTCGGCGAAAGACGATTAACACAACGGCTTTTAAAAAAATATACCGATTGGGGATGATTCGGAACGGTCATTTCGGTTCGTTTCGCGGAAAGAGCATCCGGTTCTTTTTGTCATTCCACCATTGCCACATGGTGAGAAAAACGGGATGACATGGCAAATATCGAAGTTGCGGGTGCCGTTGAATGGTTACCCGAATCAGGAAATAAAGCACAGGTAAGACAGGACTCTGCGGGTTCAATCATATCAGGGCGACGATAACATGAGATCCGTGCAACATACAACCGCGCAGCCAAAGGGCAAACGGCACAGCCGATGGAGCGTGCGGCTCTGGCTGGTTGGAATGCTGTTCGGCCTGCCATCGCTGGTGTTCGGGCAGACCGCCGGCATGCAACCGGTGTTTAAACTCGGTGTGGGAGCCCGCGCCATCGGATTGGGCAATGCGTTTGTAGCCTTCGCCAGTGATGCCACTGCCATCTACTGGAATGCCGCCGCGCTGGACCATTTGCAGCGGAAAAATGTTGTGGTTTTTCACACGCGCCTTCTGGAAGGGGCAGGTTACAGTTTTGTCGGCTATGCCCATCCGACGGTGCAAACGGGCACCCTCGCCTTCGGAATTATCAACTTATCCGTAGGCGATGTACTGAATACCAGTCCGGACGGCGTGAAATTGGGCACCGGCGGTGCCAGTCGCAGCCAGTTTTTGTTATCGTACGCCAAGCAATTGCCTCTTCCGATCACCGTGGGGGCGACGCTGAAGATTGAACGCCTGCAGATGTTTGAAAACAACGCCACCGGCGTCGGTTTGGATCTCGGCCTTCTGTACCATCCGGATTTTGAAATTGCGCTTTTGCAAAACGTGACCGTCGGCTTCAACCTTCAGAATCTGGTGGCGCCGAGGCTGAAGCTGGTATCCGAACAGGAGGTGCAGCCCTGGCGGTTCCGGATGGGGCTTGCCAAACCCATTGGCTTCAAAGGGGAAGGTGCGGATGGGATCAATCTGCTTTTGGGGGCGCTCATCGCCCGTGATGAACCGACGCGGATCAATTTCGGTACGGAATATATCTTTCAAAAGCGCGCGTTTTTGCGGGTCGGTTACAACGGGCAATCTTTGAATTTCGGCGCCGGTGTGCTGTATCAAAACTACCGGCTCGATTACGCCTTCGGCCGGTATTCCGAGGCTGCCGGAGACTTCGGCCCGCAACACCGCCTGAGCCTGACCGTCGAATTCGGAAAAACACGAACCCAGCTCATCGAACTGGCGCAACAGGAAGAACTGAAGCGCATCGAGGAAGAAACTGCACGCAAATTAGCCTGGCAGCGTCAGGTGGAGTTTGAGAACTTACTGGAGCGCGGGAAAGCCTATTTCAATCAGGGAGAGTATTTTTCGGCTCTGATGAAATTCTCCGCAGCCAGGGATCTGTTCCCCGAAAATGCGGAAGCCATCCAGTGGATGAACCGCGCCGAGCAGAAAATCGCCGAGGAACGGCAACGGGAATTGCAAATGGTTGCGGAGCGGGAACGACGCGCGGCGGAACGCGAGAGCCTGCAGGAATTTGTCAAAGCGCAGTTTGAAAAAGGGATGCAGTATTTGGAAGCCAAACAGTACCGGGAGGCCATTGCGGAATGGCAGCGCGGATTGGAACGCGATCCGGAAAATCAGCTCTTAAAGGAGTGGATCGAAAAAACCATCGCGGAAATTCGGCGGATCAATCGCGACCTCCTGGCGCAGGCACGGCAGGCTGAAAGGCAAAACCGCATTACCGTCGCACTGGATCTGTACGACCGTATTCTGGAACAGAGTTACAGCGAAGATGAAGATCAGCGCAAACGGATTGAAGCACGCATTGCGCAGTTGCGCAAGCAGTTGACGTTCAATGATTTGTTCCGGAAAGGGCTGACCGATTACATCAGCAAAAATTATCAGCAAGCCATGAAAAGTTTTCAGGAAGCGCTTAAAATACGCCCGGACGATCCCAAGGTGAAACAGTATCTGGATGACGCGGAAGCACGGGCGAACGCCAGGGTAGAAGATTTTGCTTCGGAGACCATCCGCCGACGCTTTCTGGAAGCCGTGCGGTATATTCAACAAGAAAAATACGAGGATGCCCTGGAAATCCTGCTTGAATTGCAAAAACAGCAACGTTACAATAAACGGATTCTCGACGCGATCGATCTGGCACGTGAACGGCTGCAGCGGCGATAAATTCCCATTCAGGAGTTTGATGCGGTGATCTATAAAGTTGAAAAAGAGCAGTTACGCGTTCCTGCGCATATCGATTATCTGGCGGATCTGCGGGACTTTGTGACCAAAATCGGCCGAAAATACCACCTCTCGGAAAAGCTGGTCAAGAGCTTTAAATTAGCCATCGATGAAGCCGCCACCAACATCATCCGCCATGCCTATCGCGGTACCAACCAGCAGGGTTACATCACGCTGCGCGCGGTGGTACGAAAAACCAGCGTGACTTTTTCGCTTATCGATCAGGGCAAATATTTTGATCCCACCCGAGTGACCGAGCCTGATTTGAACCGGTATGTTGCCATCGGCAAAAAAGGGGGATTGGGCATCTTTATCATGCGCCGGTTGATGGATGAAATCGACTACCGGAAGACCGAAGAAGGGAATGAACTGCGACTCACCAAAAACCGGCCGGTTCACGAAGAAAGACGCTGGCTGGCATGGCTTCCAAAACCGCTCCGTTCATCACCTCTGGGATTGAAAATCCGCTTCTGGGCGCGGACTTCACTGATGATTTCGGCGGCCATTCTGGCGGCGTATCTTTATATGGTCATCCCGGTGCGCAAACAGGTGCTCGAACAGAAGTTGGATGCATGGAATACCATCGCTTCGCAGATCATTCGGAATGTGGTGGACCAGCCTCAAATTTTTCAGGATTTAACCGGGACCAGCCAGGCCAGCCTGCACGTGCTGCTCAATTCGTACATCACCGATCGTTCCGCCGAGCTTTATGAAATTGCCGTGCTCGATACCGCCGGAACCATCATCGGCCACAGCGTCTGGGAAAAAACGTTTTCACAATATGAAACCCCGCGGGTGGTTCAGCAGGAGCCGGATATCCCAGGTCTGACATATTATGACCTTTTTATCGAAGAAACCGGGCTAACCACGCAAATTTATGACTACAAGGTGGATATCCGCCTGCGCGATCATGATCGCCCCATCGGCCAATTGCACCTCCGTATTTATAAAAGTTACATCGATGAGCTGATTGCAGCGCGGCGTTGGGAATACACCCGCCTGGCGTTATTGGCCATTTTAACCAGCTCTGCCGGCCTCTTTGTGCTGATTTATCTCATTCTGAATCCGTTGCGCAAGCTGGCGGAATGGGTTCGCAGCGCCGGAAGCGGTGAAATCGAAGATGAGATCGATATCGATCCGACCACGGAAGTCGGGGAAATTGCCAAAGCGTTTACGGAGATCACCACCAAGTTTCGGGAATCGCAGAAAAATCTCGCCGAACAGGAGCGGTTGCAAAAAGAGATGCAGGTGGCGCAGGAAATCCAGCAGACTCTGCTGCCCCATGAGTTCCCGGATATCGAGGGCTACGAAATCGCCGGCCATTATGAAGCCGCACAACTCATCGGCGGTGATTACTATGATTTCGTGGAGGTGGACCGCGATACTCTGGGGATCGTCGTGGCGGATGTTTCCGGCAAGGGCGTTCCCGGCAGCATGGTGATGACCATGATCCGGCAGGCGTTACGCACGGAAGCGCGCGGTATCAAGGATGCCGCCGAAGTGCTGGCGCGCCTCAACGAACTGGTGCTCGGCGACATGAAAAAAGGGATGTTTGTTACGGTTTTTTATGTGATTATCGATAGCAAGCGCCGCCGGCTTAATTATGCGAGTGCGGGACACAATCCCATGATTTTATACCGGGCTTCTACTCAAAAAACCTATTATTTGAATCCGCGCGGTTTCCCCATCGGCATTCAGCTCACCGAACCGGATCTGTTCCGGAAATCCATCGAGAGCGATACCCTGCAGCTTGCCGAAGACGATCTGTTGTTGCTTTACACCGACGGCATCACCGAGGCGATGAACAGTCGCCGGCAGATTTTTGGCGAGGAGCGGCTGTTACAGGCTATCCGGCAATACGGCCATTTGCGGGCGCAGCCGTTTGTGGAAGCCCTGAGAGGAGAAATTCTGGCCTTCACCGAAGAATGCCCTCAATCGGATGACATCACCTTTGTGGTGATCCGGGAAAAGACCACAGCACAGAAGGAAGAATTTCGCCGTGCCTGCGAGGCGTATCGCATGATCATGGCCGGGACCAGCATCCGGCAGGCCTGCGAAAAGGCGGGCATCAGCACCTTTGTGTATTACAATAAATACAAGCGCGAATTCGAAGAAGCCGGCATCGATAACTTTGCCATTGAGCCATCGGTGTCTGTGGAGGCCAAACATATCGCCATTGAAGACAAAGCCAAGATTTTTGATATTATCAAGAATCATCCGGAGTACGGCGCCAAGCGCATCAGCGATGAATTGAATACTGAAAAATATGGCTTTACGCAGATCAGCGAAAGCAAGATTTATGAAGAGCTGGTCAGATTGCGTTTGAATACGCGGCAGTTGCGTGAGGCCTTTGTCGCTCGTGGCGCGCGGCGGGCCAATCGTCCTATTAAACCGCCGGGCACGCCCATGCTCACCCTGGATGGCCGGGTCATTCTCGATCAGGATGTGTACCTGAACAAGCCTTCGCCCGTGGTGCTGGACACCGAATCCGGGCGTTCACAAAAACCGCCGGTTGAAGCGGAAGCCCCCACGGATACAGCGGAACAAACACCGGATGCCCGGTCCACGGCGGCCATTCCAGCCGTTGAAGAAACCGGGCCGAAGCCGGAGACGAAGGACGAATCCACGGAAGACATCGAGGCTTTTTCTGAATCGGTCACGGCTCCGGAAACCGCGACTGACGGTGACGAGAAAACAGAGCATCCGGACCAGCCGACAGAGCTGGAAACGGCATTTGCGGATTTGATCGGTGAATCCAGTGCCGTCCTCGAGGAAAGCGATCGTGCGGCGACTCCGGCAGACGATGAAGCCGGTGAAGAAGATGAACTGGCGATGCCTGAGGATTTTGTGGACAGTGACCTGGTGCAAACCTTTACGAACGAGTCAGCAAGTGCGTTGATCCCCGGGGATGAGGAACTCAGCGAAAGTGAGGAAACGTCTTCACCATCGGCCGGCGTTGAAAACAGCAAAGCCACCCTGCCCATCGCCGATATCGACGAACTGTTGCAGAAAGACGGCTTTCAGGGGAGCCGGTTGACGTCGGATGAGGATGATGCGGAATCCGAAACGAGCAGCGAATCGTCCACTTTACGGCAGGCAGGACTCGGATTCGATCAAAATGAGGATACTCAAAATCTGGATGCCAAAGAGCAAATGCTTATCGAAGGCTTCCGGCTTTACAAAAAGAAGCGCTATGATGAAGCCATTGTGGCATTTCAGCAAATTATTGAGCTTTATCCGGATTACAAAGAAGCCTACCGCATCCTCGCCAACGCCTATTTTCGCCGGGGAGATTTTCAGAAAGCCGCCGAAACGTATGAGCACATCAAAACCCTTGATCCGTCTGATACGTTTGCCTACGAAAATATGGGGATCGTTTATACCAGACAGGGGCAGTTTGAGGAAGCCCTCCAGGAATGGCAGAAATTGTTGGAAATCGATCCCCAGCGTGATGATATCCGCCAAAAGATTGAAGCCTTCACGGAAAAATTGAAATCCTGAACCTTCTGATTTTTATTGTTCCTCTCCTCGCAATCCTCATTTGGCTGATTTCCCTTTTTCAGAATACTGATGGCATTTACTTTATCCATAAGAAACGATACGATCCAATGGATCCGAACAGCCTTTTTTTATCGGTTTCGAACCCACAAATGATTTTGGTCGAGGAGGCGTATGATTTGGTTGAAAAGGCTCACGGCGGTGGGGATGATCATTCTGGCCGTGGGATGCACGAAAACGCCGGAGATCACCGAAGGGGTTTCACTTGAGTTGGCGCGATTCCGGGCGAACGCCTATTCCGATATCCGGTATGAGCTCCGTTTCGTCATTCCGGCTTCCCCCGATGAGCCGATTCCTGGAGAGCAAACCATCCGGCTGACTATCCATGATACCGGAGCGCCATTGGTCCTGGACTTCGTTGCGGACTCCAGCCGGGTCAGCCGCGTCGAAATGAACGGGGTACCGGTCAATTATCGATTGCAGCGGGGCCACCTGATCATCCCCAAAGAAGCGCTGAGGCAGGGCGAGAACCGGATTCAGATTGAATTTATTGCCGGGGATGCTTCGCTGAACCGTCAGCCGGAGTTCATGTACACCCTGTTTGTGCCGGATCGGGCTTCGCGCGCCTTCCCCTGCTTCGATCAGCCGGATATGAAGGCGATTTACCGGCTGCGGCTTCACGTTCCCCGGGACTGGGTTGCGGTGGCCAACGGCAGGGAGCAAACAGTGGAAATGAGCAACGGCACCCGGCATTATGTTTTTGAAGATACTCAGCCGTTAAGCACGTATGTTTTTGCATTTGCCGCCGGCAAATTTCAGGTGGAAACCGCTGCAATCGGTGGGCGAACCATGCGTATGTTCCACCGGGAAACCGATGCCGGGCGTGTGCAGCGCAATCGTGACGTGATTTTTCGATTGCATGCACAGGCGCTGGAATTTCTCGAAACATATACCGGCGTGGCCTATCCCTTTGATAAATTTGACTTCGTGCTGATTCCATCCTTTCAGTTCGGCGGGATGGAGCATCCGGGAGCGGTCCTGTATCGGGCATCGAGTCTCATGCTTTCGGAAAGCGCCACCCAGGCACAGAAACTGGGCCGGGCGAACCTGATTGCGCATGAAACCGCACACATGTGGTTCGGCGACCTGGTCACCATGCGGTGGTTTAATGACGTATGGATGAAAGAAGTGTTTGCCAATTTCATGGCCGCCAAAATCACGCGTCCGATTTTCCCGGAGCTGAACTATGAGCTGCGTTTTTTGCTGCGTCATTTTCCGCGTGCGTATTCCGTGGATCGCACGCCGGGCACGCATCCCATCCGACAGGAACTGGACAACCTGAAAGAGGCGGGGACTTTATACGGCGCCATCATTTATCAAAAGGCACCTATCGTGTTGAAGCACCTGGAAAATCTGATGGGCGAAAGCCGTTTTCGTGAGGGAGTTCGCACGTATTTGAAGCGTTATGCGTTTGATAATGCCGCCTGGCCGGATTTGATTGCCATCCTGGATCCGCTTTCTCCGCTGGATTTGCGGCAGTGGAGTCAGATGTGGGTGGAGGAAGCGGGCCGACCCGAAATTGAAGTGAAAGTCACGCGGGAGAACGGCGCGGTGAAGCAGGCCGTGATGATTCAGCATGATCCGCTGGGAAAAAACCGGGTCTGGCCGCAGCGTTTGCGATTGGTAGCCGGATTGGGCGATTCGCTGCTATCCAGCACGCTGATGTTGCATCAAAAACAAACCGCTGTGGATTTCCTTGCGGGACGGCCGCAGCCGCGATTCATTCTGCCCAACGGCGGCGGGATGGGCTATGGCCTGTTCGTGCTGGATGAATCGAGCAGGGACTATCTGCTACGGCACCTGCCGGAGATGAAAAACAGTTTGCTCCGGGGGGCGGCATGGCTGGATTTGTGGGAATTGATGCTGGATCAAAAAATCCCGCCGCAGCGGTTGCTGCAAACCGGACTGCATCTGGTGCAACAAGAGCCGGAGGAAATGCTCCTCAATCAAGTGTTGACCGATCTGGGGAACCTGTTCTGGCGCTACCTGCCGGATACATTGCGGCAGCAGACCGCCGTCCGGCTGGAAAATGTCATCTGGCAGCGGCTGGAGCGGCTGAACAAACGCACCGCGAAGGCAACTCTCCTGGCGGCGTACCGCCGTATCGCGACCACGCCTGCGGCTATCCAGAGGTTGTATGATCTCTGGAGTCGCCGCATGAATATCCCCGGGCTGACGCTTTCTGAACAAGATGAAACCCGATTGGCGCTGGAACTGGCCATTCGCTGGCCGCACCGGGCTCAAACGGTTTTGCAAAAGCAGCTCGCGAGGATTAAAAATCCCGATCGCCGCCGCCGGCTGCAGTTCATCATGCCTGCACTATTCCCCGAACCATCGGAGCGGGATCGATTTTTTGAACAATTAAAACAGGTGGAAAACCGGAAGCGGGAAGCCTGGGTTTTGGAAGCTGTGCGTTATTTACACCATCCTCTGAGGGCAAATTCGTCGGAGAAATACATAGCGGATGCGCTGGCGCTGGTGGAAGAGATTCAGCGGACCGGCGACATTTTCTTCCCCAAGCGCTGGCTCGATGCGACTCTAAGCGGTCATAACAGCATTCAGGCCGCCGAAACCGTTGAACGGTTCCTGGCGGCCCACCCCGATTATCCGCACCGGCTGCGCCTGAAAATCTGGCAAGCCGCCGACGGCCTGTTCCGGGCCGCCCGGATTGTGCACGGATGGGATGGGCCGCGCTTGGCGAAACCGTGATTTGGCTGCGAATTGCCAATGGTACCGGAAAAAATCGGTTATTGCAATCGGTTTAAGTACTGGCGCGCGCGCGGAGCATATTCGCTATCCGGATGTTCCTGCAGCAGCCGGTTGAACATCTGCCGCGCCATATCCGGCTGTCCTTTGCGCATGTAGATGCGTCCCATCATCAGCAGGGCATCGTCTTTTTTGAATGAGCCGGTATAATTCAGCACTTCCGTAAAGGCTTGCAGCGCATGATCCAGTTCGCCGAGTGCAAAGTAGGATTCACCAATCCAGTACCAGCAGTTGCTGGCGAGTCGGTGTCGCGGATTTTGTGCCAGCAGGCTTTGAAATGCCTGAATGGCCTCCCGGTAGCGACGGTTTTCATACAATCGTAGCGCTTGCTGATAAGCCTCCCGAAAATTGCCGGCTGAAACCGCCGGAGTCCGCTGTTTGAGTGCTTGAATTTCACCCTGCAGGCTTTCAATTTCCGTTTCCCGTCGCGAGACCGCCTGCCGCAGCGCTTCGATTTCCTGTTCTTTGGCAGAAAGTTCGCGCTGCAAGGTTTCCTTGCGTTCCTGCAATGCTTGAATTTCCTGGATATCGGGGGAAAGCTGCGTTCCGGTCTCCATCCCGGCTGTTGGTTCCGACACGGTCGTATCGTCCGGGGTTTCCGTCTGGGATTCCGTGATCATCGGTTCATGAATCACCGATTGCTTGCGGCCGCCGGAATAGAAGGTTATGCCGCCGCGAAGCCCCCAATAAATATCTTTGCCGCCCGAACGAACGCCGTCCAGATCATCGCCGGTCGTGTATTTGCCGAAACCGCCCACCGATACCGCCATGCGGTTGCCAAGGAACAGGCGCAAACCGCCGCCACCCAGCACCTCACCGTCGTTGAACCGTTTGCCGCTGGTGGCTTTGAAGTTGAAGCCGCCAAAGCCCAATCGGATGAATGGCCGGATGGGCCCCAACTTGAATGCCTCGGCGTCAAGATACAAATTGCCGGTGATGAGGTCGGTTGTAAAATAGCTGGTGCTTGCCGCGGTTTTGGAGCTCAATTTTGAATAGCCGGCGGCAAGGTTGAGGCTGATACGGTCGCTGAGCCGGTAACTGAAAACGGCTTCGCCGCCGAGTTCGGGCTGCACGTTGGCAATGTCGCTGGTGGTCAGTTGTTGTTGGCCGCCCTCAATGCCGAAACCGAAGCGTCCTTTCATTCCCTGTGCCTGAATGCCGTCATGCAAACCAAAAGCCATAAAAGCCGTGAGAATGCCGAAACAAATCCTTTTGATCATGATATCCCTCTTTTTGTGCCTAAGTATCCTATTTTCTTAATGCTACGATTTTTTATCGGATGAGTTCATTGTTGAATGATAAAAATTGCAGAAACTTATCTAAAATAAAAGGTTAGCCTGATATTCTTCGTGTGCCGGGCGATGCAGCCGTTCCCCTGTGATGTATCAAAATTTATCCAAAATGTTAAAAATGATTTGCAATCCGCATCCCGATACCATAAATTTTTACGAATTCAATACATAGGGATGCACAAACCATAAGGAGGGTGTCCCATGAAAGCCAATGTCGGTGGAATGGACAGAATTGTTCGTGCCATCCTGGGTATTGTCCTCCTTGCACTTGGCATCTGGGCGTTGCAGAATGTGCTTCAGTGGGTGGCTATCATTGTCGGCGCTATTCTGCTGATTACCGCGCTGGTTTCGTTCTGTCCGATCTGGTCTTTGCTAAAGATCAACACGGCGAAAAAGGAAGCGGAAGGGAAAGCAGCCACCACATGACGCCCTGAATTTGGCATCAGGAATCGACAGCAGGCAGCCGACGATCTCTTTTTCGGGGTCGTCGGCTTTTTTCATTTGAACCGTCCCTGATTTCTTGCGGTTTAAAAATATGGGAAGACAATCAGGGAGGTCTATCATGAAACTCCAGCTCTCGCAAAAGGAATATGAACTCCTGCTGCCGATAATCGAACAACGCATTGCCGATTATTTTATGCAAATTCGGCATGCGGTACTGTCGCCGTTTAAACAAGAGCTGCGTCAAAAGAAATTACGCCTGATTGCGATTCGGGAGCTACTGAGGAACGCACCGGCAGCGCAAATCGAGCTCAGCGAAGAACAGGTCCGAACCCTGGTCGAGTTGCTTCGCGAAACCCTGCATGAACTGCCGGGCGAAATCCGTCATTCGCAATCCGTGGATTGGCGTACCGGTCTGAAAAAAGAAAAAGAGCAACTTCACCGGCTGTTGGAGAAGCTGGAAGCGCACATGCCGGAACCCACAGCCTGAAAAAAACCGGCAGCATCGCAGCCAATTTAAAGAAAAAGTTTGCCTTTTAAACTTTTTTTAAGCATTTCACGCGCTCGAAAAATACGCGCCTTTACCGTCCCCAGAGGGAGGTTCAGTCTCTCCGCAATTTCCTCATAGGATAACTCTTCGCGATGTCGCAATACAATCACTGTATGATAATTTGGGGGCAGTGCATCAATCGCTTCATTGATCAGGCGGGTTTTTTCGTTTGCCAACAACTCCCGGTCCGGACTTTCATCGGGATCGGCGTAGTCGCGTTTTATCTCCCCGTTTTTGACCGACATCGGCCGGTCGTATGAATACGTCTGCAGGCGCTTTTTGCGCAGATAGTCAATACAGTTGTTCACCGCGATTTTATACAGCCAGGTGGAAAACGCAAAATTTTCATTGAAGGTATTAAGAGCGTTGAAAGCCTTCATAAACGCTTCCTGCACCAGATCCTCAGCTTCCTCCCGATTCCGCACCATTTTATACATTACGTGATAGAGCTGGCCGTGATAACGATTCAAAATCTCAGTGTAGGCCGATTGATCGCCCTGCAAGGCGCGTTCGATAAGTGCAGCTTCTTCCCGTTTCTTCTCGATCGTGGACATATCGCCTGGCCCTTTCGTCTCAAAATATCAAAGTAAAAGAAAATTAACTAACAAGCAAGGAGAAAATCATTGCAATTGATTGGATTTAAGGTTAATATTTAATGTCAGTTAGATGCGAAATTCCGCCGGGATGCATCTCGCCGTCACGGTAACGGCGGGGAAAGCCGCAGGGCAGGTTCGTACCAAAGGCAAAAGAGAGTACCGGGATGGCCGTTAAGGGAATCGGCGTGGATCTGGTTGAGATTCAGCGAATGCGTTTCATGATTGAAAAGTGGGGTGAACGCTTTTACCGAAAGGTCTTCACCGACGAGGAAATCGCTTATTGCCTGTCACGTTCTCGGCCATATTATTCATTCGCAGCCCGGTTTGCCGCAAAAGAAGCCTTTGCCAAAGCGTTGGGAACCGGGATCGGGAAAGTCTGCGGCTGGAAAGACGTCTTTGTGCGGGTGCACCAGAACGGCGGACCTGAAATCGGATTGAGCGAAAAGTTGCGTGATCGCTTAACCGGCCATCACATTTTTCTCAGTTTATCGCATACGCAAACCATGGCTATTGCAATGGTGGTCATCGATGAGGATGGAAAGTCGGGTCAAGCATAAATGGATTCTCCGCGCCGAGGAAATGGCCGACGTGGACCGTCATGCCATCGAGCAGCTTGGCATTCCCGGTGCGGTGCTTATGGAGCAGGCGGGCCGGGCCGTGGCCGATATTTGTCTGGAACTATTGCCGGATCCGGACCATGCGCGGGTGATCGTGGTGTGCGGCCGCGGCAACAACGGCGGCGATGGTTTTGTAGTGGCGCGGCGTCTCGCCGAAACGGTTGCCGACGTACGGGTGGTGCTGCTGGCCGAAACCGACCAGGTCAGGGGCGATGCCCTGCTGAATTTGCAAATCTGGCAGCGACTGGGACATCCGATTGAGAAATGGGATGGAGACAGCGCTAACCGGTTTGCAGATGCGGATTTGATCGTGGATGCCATGTTGGGGACCGGCGCGCGCGGAAATTTGCGCGAACCGTACCGACAGGTCTGCCGGCACATCAACTCCGTTTCAGCGCAGGTGGTGGCCGTTGATCTTCCCACCGGGGTCGATGCCAATACCGGCGCCTGCGATCCCGATGCCGTTCAGGCCGATGCCACGGTCACTTTTGGGGCTTTAAAACCGGGCCTGATATTCTCTCCCGGGTACGAGCATGCCGGACGGATCGTGGTTGCGGATATTGGCTTCCCCCATGCCGCATTTGAGGCGGTGCACCCGCAAACATTTTATCTCGATGAGCAGATCGCCGGCAGCCTTTTGCCGGAACGGGAGCGCACCGCGTTTAAAAACCGGTGCGGACAAATCTATGTCCTTGCCGGTAGCATGGGAATGGGCGGTGCCGCTTACCTGTGCAGCCGGGCGGCCTTGCGCGCCGGCGCCGGATTGGTGATTCTCGGGTGTCCGGACCGACTGGCCGAGCAGTTCGAAGGCAGGCTCATCGAGGTGATTAAAGAACCGCTGGCGCAGGAGAATGGACAGTTGGCCGAAGCAGCCTGGCAAACCATCGAAAAACGGCTGGATTGGGCCGATGCCATTGCCGCCGGGCCCGGATTGGGGACCGGCAAAGGCGTGGAGGCGCTGATTCAAAAGCTGATTGCCGGGTACAAGGGCATTACCGTGCTCGATGCGGATGGAATCAATGTGCTGGCCGGCCGGCCGGAGGTCTTCAAGAAAACAAAAGGAACCGTTATTCTGACACCGCATCCGGGGGAGTTCTCGAGACTGACCGGCCTGAGCAAAGACGACGTGTTGCAAAACCCGATACAGACCGCCCGCAAATTTGCTGAAACCTATGGCGTCTATGTGCTGCTCAAAGGAGCGCCTTCGGTGGCGGCGTTCCCATCCGGCGAGGTGTTTATCAACGGCGCAGGGAATCCCGGCATGGCGAGCGCCGGCATGGGCGACGTACTCACCGGGGTGATTGCCGGACTGGCAGGGCAGACCCATGACGCCCGCAGCGCCTTGTTGCTGGGGATGTTTGTTCACAGCCGCGCCGGCGATGCGGCAAGGGAGTCGCTCGGCGAGTTGGCGCTCAACGCCGGTGACGTGCTCGATTCCCTGGCCAACGTATTTTCACGGCTCGAACAAAACCGGAGCCGTACGCCATGAGCATCGGACGGCATTGGCTGCCGGCGGCACTGTGGGCTGCCCTGATATTTTTTCTGTCTTCACTGCCCGATGTAACCCCTGACATCACCCTTTTCCCGCACAGCGACAAGCTGGCGCATGTTGTGATGTATGGGCCTCTGGGCTATTTCTTGATGCGCGCCACGGCCCATCATCCGGGGGGATTACGTCGGCATCCTCTACGCTGGGCGATCATTCTGGGGGTTCTTTACGGGCTTTCCGATGAGATTCATCAGGCGTTTGTCCCCGGACGGACCATGGATTTGCTGGATTGGTTTGCCGATGGGATCGGCGTGACGGCAGGTGCGTTGATCCGACAGTATTTCGAACGAAACCGAGCAACGGAATTGTAAACGGATATGGATTTACAGGATCCGATGGATGGAAGACACAACACCACCGTAAAAAATTTTGTCACGCTTGGGATCGGGCTGGCGTTTCTTTTGCTGTTCGGCACCATAGGCTACGTGATCATCGAGGGCTATGCCCTGCTGGATGCCATTTACATGACGTTTATTACCTTTTCTACGGTGGGATTCGGCGAGGTTCGCCCTCTCGGGGTGCCGGGCAGGGTGTTCACCATCTTGCTGATCCTGTTCGGCGTCGTCATCCTGGCGATGCTTTCCGCTACCGTGACCAGTTTATTCGTCAAGCAGGAGTTGTTGAACAATTTTCGAAGAAAGCGTATGAAGAAAGAGATTCAAAAGCTGAAAGGCCATACCATTCTGTGCGGCGCTGGAGAAACCGGCAAGACCGTGATCGAGGAGTTTCAGCAGGCAAAAAAGGAATTGGTGGTGATCGAAGAGGATGAAGAGGTCATCGAATATCTGGCGGAGCAATATCCGAACCTGCTTATACTTGCCGGGGACGCCACCAAGGATGAAGTGCTGGAGGAAGCCAATATCAAACAGGCCTCGGCGCTGATCACGGCGCTTTCTGAAGACACGGCGAATTTGTTTGTGGTGATTTCGGCGCGGTCACTCAATCCGGATTTGAAAGTGATTGCGCGTGCGGTAGATCCCCATACCGCCGGCAAAATGTACAAAGCCGGCGCCACTCATGTGGTTTCGCCGAACCTGACCGAAGGCATCCGCATGGCAGCGGTGGTGCTGCGGCCGAATGTGGTCAACTTTTTGGATGTCGTCACACGGGATCAGGAAATTGCGTTGCGTTTGGAAGAGGTGACCGTTCCGCCGGATTCGGCTTTTCACAAAAAAAGTTTGCGTGAGCTGGAAATTCCCCAGCGAACCGGCCTTATTGTGATTGCCATTATCAAACAGGTGAACGGCGCTTCGCAGTTCATTTATAATCCGCAATCTTCTACTGTAGTGGAGGGCGGCGATCAGCTTATTGTGCTTGGGGAAGTGGATCGCGTCGAAAAGCTGCACCGGCTGCTTCGGGGCGAACTCATCGATTGATGGAGGCACAGAATCGGGCGCATAGCCTGTTTTGACATCGGCATCCTGAACATCCCCCATCCGGCAACAGCACGAATGTCGAGCCGCCGGATGAAAAACGGGGTGCATTCTTTGGGCATGCATTGGATGGAAAAAAATCTACCAAACCTACCAAAAGAGCCACGGCCATTTCGAGCTAAACAGTGACATGGTGAAGGATATTGAAGGCAAACCAAACAAGCGGAGGGCAGAGAAAGTGAGCAGAATAGGATTCTGGTTGGTTGGAATACTGGCGGCGTTATGCTTACCGGCACTGGCCAATGCCCAGTTTGACACCGAAACCCCATCCGCCCCGGGGCGGTTGTCCCTTGGCGTTTCGGGCGGCTTGTTTCGGATTTCTTACGATGAATTTGACGCGTATTACAAAAGCCGAAGCGGCTTTGTCTATGGCGCCCACGGTTCTTTACGCATCAAATCACCGTACCACCTGGTCGTCAAATACCGTCAATTTAATAAGACGGGGACATTTTCGTTTCAGCGCAGGGAATACGGTCTGGAGTGGCGGGAGCGATGGATCAATATCGGCGTGCGTTATATGGGACTGGACCGGAATGTCATATCCAATTATTTCAGCTTCGGCTTTGCTTTTTTCAACATTCAGGAGAACCGCGGAATCAGCGTGTTTACCGGGCCGCCGCCACTGACGGAACCCAAAATCACCACGGCCGGGGGATTTTTCATTGATTTCGGTTTGCACTATCCGTTGTCGCAATGGATGGCCGTCAATTTCGATGTGGAACTGACGTCCGCCGGCCCGAAAGGCAAAAGCGGGTTTGAGGGAACCAGCGTTGGTGGGTTTTTCTTTGGCATCGGGCTGGTTGTTTTTTTATTATAATGATTAAAATCTTTGAAAATGCAAACAAGAAAAAATCACACTTTTGCAAAATTGCCCTTGCTTTTTTGTAAAAAAATCCTAATTTCAGCTTGCTCAAGGATCAAACATATTCACTTTAATCTCGGGAGGACCTGATGGCAGAAATTGCATACTGTGTCAAGTGCAAAAAGAAAACCGAAATGGTGAATGCCGAACAAGTCACCATGAAGAACGGTCGGCCTGCTATGAAGGGCAAATGCAAGGAATGCGGAACGGGCATGTATAAAATTTTGCCGTCCAAATAAGTTCCTGAATTTCATCCCGGGCTGTCTCAAAAGTCCACCTCGTGCCACGCAAAGCAGAGTTGAAGTATGCGGGAAATAACATACTCCTACTTTGCTTGGCGTGGCAATCGCACGAGTTGTGGCTTTTGCGGCAGCCTTTTTCTTTTTGGTTTATGAAGCATGGCCGGTGCTGCCGAAGCCGCCGGCGCCCCGGTCACTTTCCGGAAGGCGATCTACTGGATCCCACGTTGCACGGGAATAGGGGGCGATGATCATCTGTGCGATTCGGTCTCCCCGATGGATCGGAAAAGGGTGTTTGCCAAGGTTGATGAGGATGACCCCCACCTCCCCGCGGTAATCCGCATCGATGGTGCCGGGGGCATTGAGCACGGTCACGCCGTGTTTTAGAGCCAACCCGCTCCGCGGCCGCACCTGTGCTTCAAAGCCGTTCGGCAGTGCAATGGCAATACCGGTGGGAATGAGCCGAAATTCTCCGGGCTGGAGAACCACCGAAGTTTCAACCGCAGCCATCAAATCCATGCCGGCCGAGCCGGGAGTCATGTATTGGGGAAGGGGCAGGTCCATTCCGTGGGGGAGGCGCATGATTTGAATCACAACATCCGTTGCAGGCACATCCATAAGCAAATCCGCAGATTAACGAGTCGTGTAAATTTCCAGATGATTTAATCCCTTTTGCTTCAGGTAATTCAGATTTTTCTCCGCTTGCGCTCGGGTGACAAAATTCCCGATCAGGACAAGATACGTTTTATCCGATTCCTGAAAAATGTAGTTGTTAATGCGTTGCCGTCGCAATTTTCGTGAATATTCAATGGCTTTTTCCATGCTGTTGAATTTACCGGCAACGATCGCAAATTCTCCGCTTTTGAGCTTCCCGAAACTGTACGGTAAATTCCGGTAGCTGGGAGTCTTGCTTGCCATGGGCTCGTTGACCGGCTCTTCGATATCCGTGCCCTGTCCGACTGCAGCCGGTTCATCAAAATTGTCATACTCGTCGCTGTCTTGTTTCCGGCAGCCCTGGGACAGGACGAGCGTGGCGACGCATAGCAAAATCCAGAATCGCTGATTCATAACCCCTGCACCCATTGGATTCATCGATTTCAGCCAGAATGTTTTAAATTCCGGCCCGAAACGCCCCCGATTGAATCGTTGCCTGTTGTCAATTCGCCGTTTGTGTTTTGTATTTAAAAGATATATATTTCTTTTTCAATAAAAATGCAATGCTATTTTTGTATTTTCCCCTGCGGTATCCGATCGGAGCGCGGCATGGTTTGTGACCGTTGGTGTTCAGGGCTCTCAAAAAGAAAAACAGGTGCAGCCTCGGAAGCCGGTCTCCGAGTCAGACAAAGACTCGGGGTTCCATGCGTGAAGCTGTCCAAAAGCAGAAGGATTGCCCCAACATCGTCGTATCCGCGGAAGCGGGCATCCAGGAGAAACAGTCCCTTATGGATGTCCGCTTTCGTGGGAGAATGACGCTGAATGGAGGTTTTGGGACGGCCCCTTACCGCGAAATTTGATCGAACGCTCGATTCTCCTGCAACGCAATTAAAAAGGTTTTTGGCCGAGCATGCTGACTTTTTCGGATATTCTGCAAGCACAAAACCGGATCCGACGGGTAGTCTTTCGGACACCGCTGGTACGCTCCAGTCACTGGCCGGAATTGTATTTTAAAATGGAATGCTGGCAAAAAACCGGATCGTTCAAAGTGCGCGGCGCGCTCAATGCGGTTTTCGTCAATTCAATGTCGTCCAGCGCGCCGGTTGTGGCGGCTTCGGCCGGCAATCATGGACTGGGCGTCGCATTCGCCGCGCAATACGTCGGTCGCAGGGCGATGATCTTTGTCCCCGAATCCGTATCTCCGGCCAAATTGAACGCCATCCAGGCTATGGGCGTGCAGGTAGCAGTGGCTGGTCAGGATTACGATGCATCGGAACAGGAGGCGATGCAGTTTGCCGGGGAAAACGGCTATCCGTTTGTGCATGCATTCGCGGCGCCGGAGGTCATTGCCGGACAGGGCACCGTCGGTTTGGAAATCGCCGAACAACTCCCCGAAGTGAAGACGGTGATTGTGCCCGTGGGCGGAGGCGGTTTGATATCCGGGGCGGCCAAAGCGCTTAAAACATTGCTTCCGAAAGCTTCCATTCTTGGCGTGCAGTCTGAAGCCTCACCGGCAATGGTTGCGGCGCTGAAAGCCGGTAGAGTGGTTGAAACAGCCGTGCTGCCGTCGCTGGCCGATGGTCTTGCCGGCCGGTTTGTGCATGACACCACTCTGGCCATGACCCAATCTTATGTGGATGACGTGGTTCTGGTGAGTGAAGAGACCATCGCTCATGCCATGTACTTGTTGATGGAGCGCCACAAGTGGGTGGTGGAAGGATCGGCTGCCGTGGGGCTCGCTGCCTGGCTTGAAGGGAAAGTGCGCGGACCGGGGCCGATCGCCATCGTGCTCACCGGCAGCAATGTCGCGACCGAAACCATCCATGCGCTGTTGAAAAAATACCAAAAAGGGGGAAACACTCAATAAGGAGGAATCCCATGAATGGATTTTGGGAGTGGTTGCGACGCCTTTTAAGCGGCGGTTCACCGCAGCGGCCGGCACGCTATGTCATCGCTCTCGATCCCGGGCACGGCGGTAAATATTCGGGGGCGGCGGTGGAACATCCGTTTCAGCCCGGCCAAAAAGTGATGGAAAAGGACATCACATTAGCCATTACTTTGAAACTGGCGCAGTTGTTGCGAGATGACGGGCATCACGTGGTGCTAACGCGGGACCGCGACGTGCACCTGTCCGACGATTTAAACAGTGATTTGCGCCAGCGCGCTGAAGTCGCTAACACCGCCGGCGCGGAAATTTTTGTCAGCATTCATTGCAATTCCGCCGACAATCCCGAGGCTTCTGGTATGGAAACGTATCACTTTCCGGGCAGTACCCGCGGTCGGGCACTCGCCGATCAAATTCAGCGCAGCCTGGTTCAGGCGTTCCCCGAGCGCCGCAATCGCGGCGTCAAAGAGGGCAATTTTGCTGTATTGCGGTGGACGAGCATGCCGGCCTGCCTCGTCGAAACCGAATTCCTGACTCACCGTGACAGCCTGCTTTTTTTGTTGGATTCGCAAAATCAGCAGCGGATGGCGGGCGCCATCCGGGAGGGGATTTATCAGTATTTTCGAACCTGAATTTGAGGACAGGCAACGTAGAGGCGGTCGCCGGAGACGAAAAGCCGTGCTCCACGACCGTCCCTCAGACAGGATGCCTCATGATCCGGCACTTGTTCTTCGGGGCCGCCTTGCATGTAAACGACACAGGCGGGTGCCGGGGATCGCTTGGTTTTCAAACCGGAAACGAGACGTTTGGCTGGAATGTCCCCGGCCAAAAGCCGTTGAAAGCAAAGCAATCGCACTCTGCAATCGGCGGTAATGAATGTATTGTATTATTAATGCATGAATGGAATTGAAATTCAACAAATCGAAAGATAAAGAGGAAAGCGCCATGAACGCAGTCTTCGTGAAAGTGGACAATAAACAATTTGGGCCTTTTACCCACCACGAATTGCGTGGTCTGGCGCGCAAGGGCAAATTCACGCCTGCAGATCTGGTATGGGACGAGGATGATCATGACTGGGTGTATGCGGAACAGCTCGATGAATTGAAAACCATCTTCTCAGATGATTACGCCCCGGAGGAGCATAACAGCCGGATCATTGCCGTAGGCGGCGGCAAAGGCGGCGTAGGCAAAACCGTGCTGACGGCATCCATTGGTGTGGCGCTGGCCAGTCAGCAGCACCAGGTGGTGATGGTGGACGCCGATCTCGGCGGCGCCAATCTGCATACGGTGATGGGAATTCTCGAGCCGGAATACACCTTTTTTGATTTTTACACGCTCAACCGGGACAGCTTGAATGAAATTGCTCTGGAAACCCCGGTGGAAAATTTGCGGCTTATCAGCGGGGCTTGCGGTACCCTGGGATTGGCCAATCCGAAATATACTCAGAAATTGCGGTTCATCCGCCAGTTGCGTACCGTGAATGCGGAATTTTTGCTGCTCGACCTGGGCGCGGGATCGTCATATAACGTGATCGATTTCTTTCTCGCCGCCGATGAGGGCATCGTGGTGACCAATCCGGAGCCCATGGCGTTGCAAGAATCCTTTAATTTTATCAAAATTTGCTTGATGCGGAAGCTCAAGCGCGCCTTTCACGGCGATCCATTCGTGAATGAGCTGCTGGATCGGGAAGAGGTAGCCCGCCCGGGGCGCATGCAAATGACTCTGCATCAGGTACTGGAAAAAGTGCGCGAACATGACGAGCGCACCGGGGACTTTTTTGAACAGGTGCTGGAGTCGTTCAAACCGCAACTGATTTTGAACATGGTAACCAAAAACGAAGATGTGAAAGAAGGCGTGGCAATCCAGGCGGCGGCAGCGGAACTTCTGGCCATCGAGGTGGATTATTTGGGGTATATCACCTATGACCAGAGCGTTCGCGATGCGGTTCGTGACCTCAAACCCTTTATACTGCACGATCCCAAATCCAAAGCCTCGCAGGACCTGGCAAAATTGGTGAATGTGAAGCTCCTCGGGAAATCAATGTTTCGCAGCCTCTGGCAAAAACGCAAATTACAAAAGAAGTTACAGGAGGAGAAAAAAGCCTATCCTGAAATCCAACTTCTGGATAAAGCCCCGATTTGTTCCGTGCGTTGCTTTTACTGGGGCGATTGTGATTATCAGGAAGGCGGTAAGCCCTGTCCGGTCCGTTACCTCGAGCCGATTTTTAAATCCTGAATGTGAGCATGAGTCTGTTTTCCCGGGTCCGGCGTTGCATGGTTTTTAGTCATCCCTTTACTCATTATTGAAAATTTTAAAAATTTGTAAAAAAACATTTGCAAAGCCTCGCCCCCGCTTTTATATTTAAACACGTTCAACCTACCTTGTTATCTGCTTTCAATCGGCATCTCGCACCACACTCTGCGGATTACAAATCTTCGTTTTTGCCTCTGGTTAAACATCGCGCGCTCCATGCGTTCCATGTTGTTATTTGACAGGCATTAAACTAATGGCTGCCCCCTCTCTTCGGGCGCAGGTGTGGGATTTAACGCAAAGGAAGCCGAGTTATGGTGATGCCCAGAGCTTTACTCTCGTGGCGGGGATTGGCTGTCGTTTTGTTGTTCAGTGTTTTTGGGGGAGCGTGCGCGAATTCACCGCAGGAGGAACTGGCAAAAGCCAGGGCCCAATTCAGCGAGTTGGAACAATCCGGCGCCGCACAGTACATTCCGGAAGATTTCCATGCCATCCGCAGTCTCCTGCAACATGCCGAAATGCGGATACGCGCCAATCAGTTCAGACTCGCCGAACGGGAAATTCAAAAAAGCCTTCTGCTGATGCATCAAGCCGCTCAGGCATTTCAAGAGCGCAAAGCCAGTGCGCAAAAGGAAAGCTTGCGGCTTATTACCCGGTTTTCGGAAGACCTGAACCACTGCATGGAGCATTTGCAAAGCATGCCTCGCCTCACGTATGTGGATCAAAACCGGTTTGACGTGGCGCGGTTTCGTTTAAAGCAGTTGCGCAAACGGCTGCGGCTCTTTGAGGAATATTTTGAGGCGAATCAATATCTTGCCATCCTCAAAGAATCAAAAGACGTGCAGCAGCAACTCGCTTTCGTAAAGCAGCTTATAGAGCAGGGTCAAAAGCCGAAGCCGGTGGTGAAGCGGGTGGAATATCGCCAGTCTGCAAAAGACCAACGTGGCGATGGGGGGAACGGTAGCACTCCGCTCTTCGCCGAACGCTAACCCCCGGGCGATCTCAAGAGCGCCGGCAACAATCAGCGTTTGGCTTTCGTGCAGCGGATGGAGCTTTCGGTAGGACCTGATGGATCCGCCCGGTGAAGGGCATCTTGAGAATAGCAACTCATGATTCTACAGCTTGCAAAGGCCTTGAAGCAGTCACAAGGTTTCCACTCTGCTCCAAATTTCATACAGATCGAAAAATCCCAAATTTTTCCAACGAACTCGAAGGCCCCCGGTAAACGATTGCCCAACGAAACCGAGGCATCCGGTCATATTCTTAACCAGCCCGATGCCTCCGGCCGAGGGGACGCTCGGCGGGGACGCCTCGCGCTATAGTTTATTGTGAGCGAGGGGCCTGGTGTTAGACGATAGCTAAACTTATCTTCGCGCCCTGAAAATCAACTTGTATTTCACCGGACGGATACCCCTGACCGGAGCCACGCAGCAGGTGAGCATTCATTTTGCGTGGTGCTCCGTTTGGGATTTGAGGGAAGGCGCAGCGGTTTCGTTGGACGGCATTGCAGGGGCGGTTTTCCATTTGTCTGTTCCTCGCGTGTTCGCAGTCCGGCTGGCTTACGGCTTTGAAAAGCGGGATGCTGTGTGCGCCGCCGAACCGGCCTGCCCATTTTTCGGCTGACTCAATCCATCCTTCCCGATCACGTATTCCCATATCCCTTCCGACCATCCCTGCGGTTTTTTCTTGGTAAAATGTACCGAAGCGGTTATATTTATTTCTGATTTTGCAGAGCCGTCTGGCCATGCATATAAAAATCAAAGGATATTCCACGCTCTGGTAACATCCTGTTTTGCGTGGTTGATGCATTCCCAGTACCCGGACAATCCATCACGATCATCATGAGGACGGAGCCATGAAGGACGCAGATGCCCTTTACCACGAACTGCTCGACCGCGCCCGACGAATGGGGCAGGAACATATTTTTGCCTATTGGGATCAACTCACCCGACTGCAGAAAGAAGCGCTTTTGCGGCAAGTGCAGCAAATGGATTTCGAGCTGTTGCACCGGCTGCACCAGACCATCGTTGCAAACAAGAAGCCGGTGAACGTGACTTTGGAACCGGTGCAGCCGATTCCTCTGCCACGAACCGAGGAGCAAAAGCAACAGACAAAACAAATGGCTGCCGTTGGAGAACAGGCGCTTCGGGACGGGAAGGTGGGGGCCATTCTGGTGGCCGGCGGCCAGGGCACCCGTCTCGGTTTCGACGGCCCCAAAGGGATTTTTCCGATCGGGCCGGTGACTCAAAAATCGCTGTTTCAATTGCATGCCGAAAAGTTGCTGGCTGCGCGTCGGCGTTATCAAACCCGGGTGCCGTGGTATATCATGACCAGTGAAAGCAATCATGAACAAACGGTGACGTTTTTTGAACAGCATGGTTACTTCGGCCTGCCGCAAGATGATGTGTTCTTTTTCGTTCAGGGCATGATGCCGGCGTTGGATGAACAGGGCAAATTGATCATGGATCGGCCGGATCATGTATTTATGAGTCCGGATGGGCATGGTGGTATTTTTGCCGCACTGAAAAAAAGCGGCGCGGTAGAAGATATGCAAAACCGTGGCATTGAATATTTGTTTTATTTCCAGGTGGACAATGTGCTGGTTAAAATTTGCGATCCGGTGTTTTTGGGCTACCATATCCATCAGCAAGCAGATATGTCCGCCAAGGTGGTGCCCAAGCGTGATCCGTTCGAAAAGGTGGGAGTGGTCGGCCGGATCAACGGCAAACTCGGAGTCATTGAATACAGTGACATGTCGGACGAGGAAAAACAGGCGCGGGATGCGCAGGGCAATTTACTTTATAATGCCGGCAGCATCGCCATTCATGTGCTGAGCCGCCGTTTTATCGAAAAAATTTGCAATCATGATATCGAATTGCCGTGGCATATTGCCCATAAAAAAGTACCGTACCTGGATGAGCAGGGACAGACGGTTCAACCGGATGCCCCAAACGGCTACAAATTTGAGCGGTTTATTTTCGATGCGTTGAATTACGCCGAACGGGCCGTCGTCCTGGAAGTGGATCGCAGCGAAGAATTCAGCCCGGTCAAAAATGCAGAAGGTGAAGATTCCCCCAGCACCGCACGACGGGACATGACACGGCTGTTTGCATCATGGCTGCGCACCGCTGGTTTCAGCCTGCCGGAAAACGTGGATGAAATGCGGCTGGAAATCAGCCCACTTTTTGCCCTGGATCGTGATGAATTCCTACATAAAGTCGAAGGACATCTTCGAATCCCAAAAGCGTTTTATCTTGAATAGTCACCGGGAATGGATGCCATGAAAAAAGAAGATGTGGCGGCGATTCTCGAGGAGATCGGCGTCTTATTGGAGCTCAAAGGCGAAAATCCATTCAAAACGCGCGCCTATCATAACGCGGCCCGCCTGGTCAAAAGCCTGAGTGCAGACCTGGTGGATCTGGTGCAGTCCGGTGAAATTCGGAACATCAAGGGCATCGGTTCGGCGCTGGCGGATAAAATCACGGAGCTGGTCACCACCGGCCGGCTGGAATATTATGAAAACCTGCGCGCGGAATTCCCTGACAGCCTGTTGGAGTTGTTGCGCATTCCCGGTCTGGGGCCGAAAAAAATTAAGAAGCTGTACGAAGAGCTGGGTATTCAATCCATCAAAGACCTGGAGTTAGCCTGCCGCAAACATCAACTGGCAGCACTGGAAGGGTTTGGTGCACGCACCGAGCAAAAAATTCTTGAAGGGATTCAATTCATCAAACAGCACAGCGACCGGCACCTGTACCACGTCGCGCTTGCCGCGGGTGAGCGGCTGTTTCAGCACGTCGCCGGACATCCCGCGGTGATCCGCGCGCAGCTTGCGGGAAGCCTCCGGCGCCGCAAAGAAACCGTCAAAGATATTGACATCGTTGCCAGTGCGGAAGAAAAGGATCGCGATGCGATCATGGAGCACTTTACTCAGCAGCCCGGCGTGCAGACTGTGGTGGCGAAAGGCAGCACCAAAAGCAGCATCATTACCGAAGAAGGCATTCAGGCGGATCTGCGGATTGTTTCCGATAAGCAATTTCCTTATGCGTTGCACCATTTTACCGGCTCTCGGGAACACAACACGGCCATGCGCTCTCATGCCCGCAAACTGGGCATCAAAATGAATGAATACGGTCTGTTTCGCGAAGACGAGTCGCTGATTCCGTGCCGCAATGAAGAAGAGATTTTTGCCGCGCTGGGCATGGATTATATTCCTCCCGAGCTGCGCGAAGATATGGGCGAGATTGAGGCGGCCCTGGAACACCGACTGCCGAAATTGGTGGAAACAAGCGAGATCCGGGGAATCATTCACGCCCACACCACCGAAAGTGACGGCGCCAATACCCTGGAAGAAATGGTCGAAGCCTGCCGGAAAATGGGTATGCAGTATCTCGGCATTTCCGATCACAGCCAGTCGGTGTATTATGCCAATGGGCTTTCGGTGGAGCGGCTTCGCGAACAGCGCCGACGGATTGACGAATTGAATCAGAAGTATCCGGATTTTCGCATTTTCCACGGCACCGAATGCGATATTCTTTCCGATGGTTCATTGGATTATCCCGATGAAGTGCTCGCCGAGCTGGATTTTGTCATCATTTCGGTGCACCAAAAATTGAACATGAGCGAGCAAGAAGCCACAGAGCGCATCATCAAGGCCATGGCGCATCCGCTGGTGACCATCCTCGGGCATCCCACCGGACGGCTGTTACTCAGCCGTGAGGGGTATCCGTTGAACTATGCCGAACTGTTTGCAGCAGCTAAAGAATATAACGTCATCATTGAAATCAATGCCAATCCGCACCGGTTCGATTTGGACTGGCGGTATGTGCGGGAGGCCAGGGATCAGGGCATCATGCTCAGTATCAATCCGGATGCTCACAGTGTTGCCGGGTTATCGGATACCTTTTTGGGGGTGGGGATCGCCCGCAAAGGCTGGCTTACGGCAGCGGATGTGCTGAACACCCATTCCGCGGAAGAGGTTGAAAAAATTTTTGCGAAGAAAAAAGGGCGACCGGCCGTAAGCTAACAGAAAAGCGAAAGCCCGCCGGACAGGCCGAAAAGTAGCGGAGATGATGAATGACACAGCGCCGTAATCCCCGAAGTCCTTCGTTCCTCGGGATCACACTGATTATCCTTGGCGTTCTGCTGTTGTTAGACGAACTCGGGATGCTGGATGCTTTCGAGGTGTTACAGACCTTCTGGCCGGTCTTATTGATTCTGCTCGGGCTGAAAATGATTTTCTTCCCGAAAGAGAAATCGATTGAACGTCCGGTTACAGCCCGCGGGCCCTCTGAGCCACCACCCGTTCAAGCCGAAGAGCAGGAGCATTACGTTTATCAGAACCGGGTTATCGGGGAAATCCGTCGAAAAATCCGGGCGCAACATTTTGTCGGCGCCAGATATTCCGTGACGATGGGCGATATCGATCTGGATTGCCGTGAGATGACCCTGAGCCCGGGCCAGCGCACGTTATTCTTGAGCGTGGTGTTCGGCGATATTCGAGTCCGTTTGCCCGAAAAGGTGCCCTATCTGGTACGCGCCAGCGTCTCGGCCGGAGAAGTGGAAGTCGGGCAAGAGCACGGCAGCGGTTTGTTCGTGCAGCGCACCTTGAAATCGCCTGATTTCGACGGTGCGACGACCCGGTTGATTATTGTTGCAACCGTCGTATTTGGGGAAATCACAATATGGTAGATCTAACCCGGGAAACGTTCGAGGAAAAAAAAGAGCGCACGCGGAAAATTATCGAACGGTTACGGCAGATTTATCCGGATGCCCGTTGTGCGCTAAACTTCAGTAATCCGCTGGAATTGCTGGTGGCAACGATTCTTTCGGCGCAATGCACCGATGAACGAGTGAATCAGGTAACCAAAAACCTGTTCAAAAAGTATAAAACCGCGCACGATTACGCCAACGCGGATTTAACCGAGTTGGAAAACGATATCCGCTCTACCGGCTTTTTTCGCAACAAAGCGCGATCGCTCAAAGCGCTTGGACAGACCCTGGTTGCTGAGCATGGGGGGCAGGTGCCGGATTCCATGGAGGCGCTGGTACAGTTGCCCGGAGTGGGCCGAAAAACCGCCAATGTGGTGCTTGGAAATGCCTATTGTAAAAATGAGGGCATTGTGGTCGATACACACGTAAAGCGGCTGGCCGCCCGGCTCGGTTTGAGCGATAACGGCAATCCGGACAAGATTGAACAGGACCTCATGCAATTGGTGCCGCGAGAGCAGTGGACGCTATTCGGGCACCTCCTGATCTGGCATGGTCGGGCGGTCTGTCAGGCGCGAAAGCCAAAATGCAATGAGTGTGTCATTCAAGACCTGTGTCCATCTGCACAATGAAACCGGCCGGATGTGCCGCCGAATCCCGATCAGCGCTTTGGGAAAATCAAGTTGGATTCAAGGTGTGGCAAAAGATATGCGGCGCGGTGTCCGATGGTATCATAGAAAATCGCAGATTTGAGCAGCATCAATTCAGAGTAGATCCATGAAATTGAAACACTTTTTGGTTCCGAAAAAAATTCAGCAGTGGAAAGCCATCCTGCGTGAAAAAGGCTTCAAAGCGATGATGAAAGAAATGGGCTGGAAAGTGATCGCCCTGGTGATTGTATTTTACCTGATCCGGGATACTTTCCTTTACATTATTATCCCGTTTCTGATTGCCCGCGGCTTGCTGGCCGATTAATATGGCATATCCGATTCCGTCGTCGCCGACGCACGGTGTATTAAAACCGACCCGCCGCTTGCTTCCGCTTTTTCCACTCCCAAAATAACAGCGCGAAAAACGGCACATAAATCAGGAGCTTGATGAGGGGATGTTCCTGCCAGATGCCGTTCATCACATAATCCTGCAAAACATGATAACTCATCAAAACGGCGACGCTGAGATAGATAAAAGCGCGGACGGGATAGAATGCCAGAAAAGGGATGAGCCAGGCAAGATACCATGGATGGACGGTGGGGGAAAGCAAGAGAATTGCAGAAAACAGCAAAAACCAGAGGTAAGGCCAGCGATCATCCCGGTGTGCCCGGAAACGATCCGCGCGGTACCAGAGGAGTGCGTAAAACGCGAGAAATACCAAAACGGTGACGCCTTTCGCTGCCGCCAATGCCAGATCGGTGCGGTAACCGGGCCAGAATGCGGCTTCTGTAGAAAGATGGCGGAATTGCGCATATTGAACGACGAGAAAGTCGGGGATCACGCCCCGGATGGCGAAGAACAGGCCATCGAACACGGAAGCGTTGAAATGCCATTTGCTGGCGAACGTCTTGAGCGCCAGGAACAAATGAGGCCCTGCATCGAGGAAAGGAATGTACGATAAAATCAGCGCCGCCACGAATAGGCCGGTAAAGACGGCGCTGTCCCGGATACGGCGTTTTCTCCACACGAAGGGCAGCAGAAGGATGGGAACCCATTTCGTCAAAGTGGATGCGGCCAGGGCGATGGCAGCCCACATTGGTCTGTGTTGAATCATCAGTCCGACGAAGAGCAGAAGGAAAAACACACCGATGATGTCGATATGGGCGTTGCCGGCAAATTCCAACACGATCAGCGGATTCCAGGCGTAGATGACGAGGTTCCCCATGGGGCGGCGGTAATGATGCAGAAGCCAGACAAGAAGGATCATGCAGCCCAGATCAAAAAGAACAGGAAGCAGCTTGAAACCGTACAGGCCGGGTGAAATTTGATAACTTAAAAGAAAACCCAGTTGCAACAGCGGCGGATAAATCGTCACGACATGCTTGTGATTGATCAACGGATAGATATAGTCATCGCGCAGGGGAATGGAATGATCAGAACCCGGTGCAAATGCATAAGGATTGACGCCCTGTTGCAATAGATGACCATCCCAGATATAGCGGAAAAAATCGTCGGTGGTGCCGGGATATGCCCAGAAAAGAGCCATACGAAACAGGACCGCGAATAGCCCAATGATCAGTAACAGGCGGCGATGGATTCGAATGGAATCCATAAAAGAGGAGGGCGTTCCCGAAGTGAGGTGCCGACGCACCACCGCAATGGCAGTGAAATAGCACCCGCCCAGAACCGCAAGCACCGCAAAAAAGAAGTGCATGTGCAGCGGGATAACCCCCACCGCATACATTGTCAGATATCCGACCAAAGACAGGCTTCCCAAAACCGTCAAGATGCCAGTAGGCCGCAAGCGCTCGGTCCAGCTCACACCGTTCATCCTTCTCCGTGATTGATTGTCCCGTTCGTTTTCATAATCCACCCTGTTGTCTGTAT
>WFVT01000309.1 GCA_015491485.1 Candidatus Zhuqueibacterota bacterium | reverse complement strand
TGTGTAATCCATTAAAAAATAAAATATTGTGTTTCATTAAACCTTGCCGGCGGCGGCGCTCGGATTGAGGCATACTTTTTGTTTGCCTTTTTGCGAGATAAAGCACACCGCTTTCGACAGATATCCCGATTCGGTCGGCCGGTGATATGGTGGTCCTATGATGATGGCCGGCTTCTCGGGCGGTGATGCTCCGGTGGTGATCATGGCCTTCAAGGCAAAGTCGTTCAAAGTCATCCAATATTGGGCAGCGCCATGCGGTTATCCAAAAAAGTCATGTTGAGTGTCGGGTTGTTTATTACCCTGATCAACCTGGTGATTTTTTTCGTCGTCGGCAAACGGCTGGATAATATGTTTATGAAAAATTTAGAAGCAACCGCGCGTGCTTTTTATAAGCAGATCGTCATTACGCGGGCCTGGGTGGCGGAACAGGGCGGCGTTTTTGTGAAAAAACGGCCCGGCGTCAGTATCAATCCCTATTTGCCGGAGCCGTATGTTTGCACGCTTTCCGGAGATACCCTCGTATTGCGGAATCCGGCCATGGTGACGCGCGAGCTGTCCGAGCTGAGCCATCAAATGGGCAAGCTGTTTCAGTTTCACATTACCAGTCTGAATCCCCTGAATCCGCACAATGAACCTTCACCGTTTGAGAAAGAAGCCCTGCTGGCCATTCTGGAGAAACGAGAGCCCAACGATTATTCCGAATACATGCGGGTGGAAAAGATCGGCGACAATCAGGTGTTCCGGTATTTCGGGCCTCTGTTTACCGAGGAGTCTTGCCTTAAATGCCATGGCGATCAGGGCTATCAGGTCGGCGACATCCGCGGCGGCATCAGCATCCTCATTCCCATGGATGATTTTATCGCCGCACGCAAGCGCAATATTCTGCTGATGGCGGCAGGCGGGGTGGCGGCGTCCATTTTTGTTTCCTTTTTTATTTATTTGATTTTTAAACGGCTCATCATTTCGCCGTTATACCAATTGGAACAAACCGCCAATAAAATCCGGCACGGAAACTACAGCAGTCCCATCGGCTATTTGAAGGACGATGAGATCGGCGATCTGGGACGCGCCATGGAAAAAATGCAGCACGCCATTCATGCCTCTACCGAATCGATTCTGCATTCGGAGCGCAAATATCGGCAACTGCTCCGTCATTCTCCGGAAGCCATTTTGATCACCAATGAACATGATGAGATCTTAGAGGCGAATGAGAATATCGCCCGGCTGTCGCAGTATCGCGTTGATGAACTGACGGGGAAGCCGCTCTCCCGAATTCTGAATCTGAACAAGAAAGTTTATTATCATGTGGATGACCGGGACGAAGAGCGGGGCGATTTGTTTGAATCGGAAGTGATCTGCAAAGACGGCGAAACCATTCCGGTGGAAGTGGCGATGGTACGGCATTTTGCCATTCGATCCCATCAAACCGGCCGGATTTATTATTTGCGCGATATTTCCGGCCGGAAAAAGATGGAAGAATACATGCTGCAGAGCGAAAAAATGTATGCCCTGGGACAACTTTCCGCCGGCATCGCCCATGAAATCCGGAATCCGCTGTTTGCCATCCGCAACGATCTGGATTATTTGCGCAGACAAACCCCGGAAGAAAGCCAATACCAGGAGGTGTATGCGGAAATGGAAGACGGACTGATGCGGGTGGAAAAAATCGTGCAATCGATCCTGGACTATGCCAAGCCGCATCCGCTGTCGTTTGATCTGTACGATCTCCGTGACGTCATTGATAAAAGCCTGATGCTGATCCGAAAACAACTGCAGAAGAACCACATTCGAATTGCGGTGCAGGTGGCTGAAGGGCTGGAACGGGTGGAAATGGATGCCCATCAAATCGAACAGGTGCTGATGAATCTACTGACCAATGCCATGCGCGCGGTATCGCAGACCGGCAGAGAGGGACGTATCGACATCTCGGCGGTGAAAAAGGGCCGGTATGCCATCATCCATATCGAGGACAACGGCATCGGTATTTCGAAAGAATCGCTGCCGCATATTTTCGATCCGTTTTATAGTCTCTCCTCCGACGGCACCGGACTGGGCCTGACCATCGCACGCAAGATCATCGAACAGCATCAGGGATTTATCCGGGTGCAAAGTCAGTTGCGGCAGGGAACGCGATTTTCCATCCATCTGCCCCTGCGGCAGGCAAAAACCATACATCAGGCATGAGGGAGTTATGTTGCGCTATCGTATTCTGATTGTGGATGACGAACAGATCGTTCGTAATTCGTTGCGGCGCTTATTGCAACATCATGAGCGGGAGATCCTCCTCGCCGCCAATCTCAGCGAGGCAAAGCAAAAAATCATCGAAACCATGCCCGATCTGCTGATCGTGGATTATAAACTCGGCGACGAAAATGGGATCGATCTGTTGCCGTTCGTGCGCGAGCATCATCCCGAGGCGATCGTCATTGTGCTGACGGCTTACGGCAATATTGCTCTGGCCGTGGAAGCGATTAAAAAAGGCGCGTATGATTTCTTGCAAAAGGAAAGCGACCCCGCGATTTTGCGCCACGTCATCGATCGGGCGCTGGAGCGGGTGCGGTTGCGCAAAGAGGTCGAAATGCTGCAGTTGAGTCATACGGGGCATCATGCAGGAGGGCCGATTGTGTTCAAAAGCAAGGCGATGAAGCGTGTGATGGAGCTGGCCAATGAATATGCGCAATCCGATTGCACCGTATTGCTGGAGGGCGAAACGGGGACGGGGAAAAGTATGGTCGCCGAATATATCCATTACACCAGCCGACGCAAAGAAAATCCGCTGATTACCATCAACTGCGGCGCAATCCCCCGGGAGCTGATAGAAAGTGAACTGTTCGGTTATGAAGCCGGAGCGTTTACCGGTGCGCACAGTCAGGGCAAGGTCGGCCTGATCGAGCAAGCCGACGGCGGCACCCTGTTTTTGGATGAAATCTCCGATCTGGCGGTGGAACTGCAGTCCAAGCTCCTGTTCGTTCTGGAAAAAGGGGAATTTTTGCGGGTCGGCGGCGTCACCCCCAAAAAAGTGGATGTCCGGTTTCTGGCCGCCACCAATGCCAATCTGCACGCACTGCTTCAGGAAAGGAAATTCCGGCAGGATCTGTACTACCGGCTCAATGTCGGCTATATCCACATTCCGCCGCTGCGCGACCGCAAAGAGGACATTTTGCCGCTGGCACACATGTTCGTGCAGTATTTTAATAAAAAATTTCACAAGGCCATCGAAGGATTCACCCCCGAAGCCGAAGCCGAGTTGCTGAACTACACCTGGCCGGGCAATATCCGGGAATTGCGAAATATCATTGAACGCGTGTTTTTGATCAGCAAAACGTCCATCATCGGCAAAGAGGAGTTGCATCTGCTGGTCAATGCGTCCGCCAGTTCACTGAATGACCATGTGTGCCGCCTGGAGATCGAGCTGGGACAGTGCGACAATGCGTTGACTTACGCAACGCGGCGGATTGTCGAACATGCCTGGGAACTGGCACAGCATAATCAGAGTACGGCCGCCAAACTGCTTGGAATCCCCCGAACGACCTTGCAAAACTATCTGCAAAAATTCCGTTTGATCTGAAACCCGCAGCACGGCACGGTCCGGGATGCGGCTTTTTCGGCCGGGATCGGGCTGCCGATTGAAAACGGAAATGTTATCACGGCCTCCCTGATGTCCGCCCGGACCACTGCGGCAGGACCTCCGGTCTGAATCCCTGACAGGCCGTCTGCAACGGCTGCCGCCGTTCCGGCCGCCATGATCGAATTTTTAGCTCAAATCCTTCAAATCTCCCTGCCTCCGAAAACATCATCCGTAAGATCGCCCTCCGACGGTGTGAGCCATCGCCCGTCGTGACGGGCTGGAATGCCGGTGACAGGCTCCATGAGCAGACAGCCGCCGCTGAGCGCCGTTGGTGCCGTCTTTCCCTACCGATGCCCTGTCCGGGACTTCCGCCCGGCTGCCGAAATTCGGTGCCGAAATGTCGGCATTCTTTTGTTTTCAAAGCGGCTAACTTATTGAAAATTCGTTAATAAGATTTGTGGTATAGAAGTTGTTACCGATGTCAATAGCACATGAAGGGGCGATGGCCTTTGCGCGATTCTGGATCAGGTGTTTGCCTTCATCATTGAGGAGGGCGATGAAATTGTGTGAGTTTGTGTGAACTTGATATGGGTAAGGAGAGAATTATGGTGAGCAAACGTGTGATGATGTTCATCGGGGCGATGCTGATCGCGGCCGCCGGTGGGGCCCAGGCGCAATCGAATTTGAAGTATAAAGGAATTTATACGGCCTGGCGGCAATCGCAGCACGATTTCAATCTGGGCAAATCCACCTACAACGACAATTACTACGTGCAGATGTTGCGGCTGCATTTGACGTTCGCAGCCAATGATCATGTTCGGGCGATTACGCGGTTTGATATGGCGCAAGGCTGGTGGGGGGTCGATAATGCGGATCGGACCGTCGATCGCATAGGGAAAACCGGCGGAAGCAGCCTGTTTGATTTCAAAGATACCAACTTCCTCTTTCACGTCGATCAGGCTTACATTGAGTTTGATATCCCGGACACCGATTTGATGTTTCGTGTGGGCCGCATGTGGTACGGCTTCGGTAATAAAATGGTTCTGGACAACAATCTCGACGGCGTGCAGATGGTTTACAAAAACAAAATCGAAGCGGGATGGGCCAAAGTTTCCGAAGGCGTCGATGGGCTGACGGATGCAGAAACCCGGGATGCCAACGGCAACATCATAAGCGACGGTAATGATGCCGATTTGCTGTACATCAGTTTGAAAGATAAAAAAGGCAATTTGAGTTACCAGGCTTTTGCGTTCTATTATCAGGACCTTGGCGACGGCGATGGAACCACTTATATGCCCAACGACATCAACTATTTCCGCTCCCGGTTCACGCCGCATCTCAGTCAATTGACCTGCTTCGGGCTGGCGACCAATTACAAAACAGCCGGGTTCAATGTCATCGGTGAATTCAATTTGCTGTTCGGCAAAGACAATGTCAGAAATACCACGATCGGCCCGAAACAGTTGGTGGATATCAACAACGGCGACCTGAGCGGCTTCAATCTGTATTTGAAAGCCAACAAGGATATCAGCTCGAAATTCGTGCTCGGCGGCGTGTTGGGCATCGGCTCCGGTGATGACGATTGGACCAGCGGCAAAGGCAATGTCAATAAACTGCGCACCTCCGGTTTCTTTTATGTGACGGAAATCTGGGAAGATTCGATCATGCCGGATGAGGAAGGCATCACGCCTCAGGGCCTGGGAGCGCCGAATGTTCGCGGCTACCGTGAGCTGGAAAACACCACCCTGCTCCAGATCAACGGGACTCTGAAGCTGAAGAAGAATCTAAGCCTGTTTGCCTCATATACTTCGATTAACGCCACCCAGCCGATTCATGCCTGGCGCGTGGACCCAGCAACCAATACCACGGTTATCGAGGCAGCGTCTTCCAAAAGCATCGGCAATGAGATCGACTGGAAGCTGGATTGGGTCATTTACCCGCAACTGGTGTTCACGTTTCGGGGCGGCGTGTTCTTCCCCGGCGATGCGGCGGGCTACCTGATCAACGGCACCAATCAGTTCAACGATCCGGCCTGGGAGACCAAAACCACCATCACATACAAGTTCTAACTGGAAATCGGAAGGCAGAAAAATCAGCGCCCCTTCCTGTCTCAGACGGGAAGGGGTTACAACCTTTCTGAACCACAAGAGAAAGGGGCTTTTATGAAACAAAAAACACGCTTGAACCTCGCCTGGCTGATGCTGATCCCGGTCTTTGTATTTTGGGCCTGCGCCCAGACCGAGACGGCCCAGCAACTGAACCAGGCGATCGGCCCGGAGCAAGCCATGGTGCCTGCGCAACTGGCTGAGGCAGGAGCCGAGCAGGATGAGCATCCGGATGTCGAGTTTACGGAGAGCTGCTATGATTGCCATCGGGAGGAAACCCCGGAGGTGGCAGAGCTGTGGCATAATTCCATGCACGGTGTGGTGAACGTCGGTTGTTTCGTTTGTCACGGAGACGGCACTACCGAATTCGTTGTGCGACCGACCACAGAGCGGTGTATTGCCTGCCATTCACCGAAAGAAGTGGATTTTTCGAATACCGAGGCTTCCTCATGTTTTTCCTGCCATAATGGTCATACACTCAAGTTCCACAATGAATGAGGAGGTTGAAAAGCGTATGGATCGACGAGAATTCTTGAAAGCAACGGCGGCCAGCGCTGCGGCGGCATCGATCGGCGTGGATTTGTTTCTCAAGCCTTCGCAGGCGGATGCGGCCGCGGGCGTAACCTGGCATAAAAGCGTGTGCCGTTTTTGCGGGGTGGGCTGCGGCATGATGGTCGGCGTGAAAGACGGTAAAGTGGTGAGCGTGAAAGGAGACAAAGAAAGCACGGTCAATCGTGGATTTTTATGCGTGAAGGGCTTTTATCTCTATAAAGTCATCACAGCCAAATCGCGCCTCCGCTATCCGATGATCCGCAAGAACGGCAAGCTGGTGCGCGCCAGTTGGGATGAAGCCATGGATCTGGTGGCGACCAAATTCCGCGAAGTCATCGACCGTTATGGGCCGGATGCGGTGGCGTTTTATGGCTCCGGTCAGGCGGAAACTGAAGAGACTTATATCGCCAACAAGCTGTTCAAAGGGCACATCGGAACCAATAATTTTGAAGGGAATCCGCGGCTGTGCATGGCCAGCGCCGTGGGCGGCTACCTGACCACGTTCGGGGCGGATGAGCCGGTGGGAAGCTATGATGATCTGGATGAAGCAGAAGTGTTTCTGATTGTGGGAAGCAATACCGCCGAATGTCATCCGGTGCTGTTTGACCGGATTGTCGAGCGCAAAACCAAAGATCCGCATATCAAAATTATCATTATCGATCCGCGGAAAACGCCCACCGACCGCGTGGCCGATTTGCACATTCAGCCCATTCCCGGATACGATCTGGCGATTCTGCATGCCATGGCGCGCATCATTGTGAAAGAAGGCTACACCGATGAGCAGTTCATCAAAGAGTCGGTGAATTTCAGTGACGGCAAAAAGAAAATCAGCTATGAAGAATACAAACAGTTTCTGGAAAAATTCACCCCGGAATACGCTGCCAAAGTCGCGGATGTCAATCCGGACGATATCGTCAAAGCAGCACGCTGGTTTGGGCAATCGCCTACTGCCGTGACGCTGTGGACCATGGGCGTCAACCAGCGTACCCGCGGCGTGTGGTTGAACAACTTGATTCACAATCTGCATCTCTTAACGGGCAAAATCGGAAAGCCCGGCTGCGATTCTCTCTCGCTGACCGGTCAGCCGAATGCCTGCGGCGGCGTACGGGAAGGCGGCGGCCTGGCGCATATTCTGCCGGGGCACCGCAAAATTGTCAATCCCCAACACCGCAAAGAAATCGCTGCTATTTGGAAAGTGCCGGTGAGCAACATCAACCCCAAGCCGGGCAAACATACCATTGCCCTGTTCGAAGCCGTGGCCAAAGGCGAAATTAAGGCTCTGTACGTGATGTGCACCAACCCGGCGCAGTCGCTGCCCAATTTGAAGAAATTCCTGAAAGGCATGAAGGATGTTTTTCTGGTGGTGGCCGACGCCTTTCATCCA
Organism: Candidatus Zhuqueibacterota bacterium; assembly: GCA_015491485.1. GTDB lineage: Bacteria > Zhuqueibacterota > Zhuqueibacteria > Zhuqueibacterales > Geothermadaptataceae > Hydrothermovivens. The sequence continues at coordinate 6,920 of WFVT01000309.1, read as the reverse complement.
ACGGAAACCACCAAGCTGGCCGATGTGTTGCTTCCGGCGGCGTTCTGGTCGGAAAAGGAAGGGGTGTACGGTTGCACGGAGCGCCGTTCGCAATACATGCCCAAACTGGTGGAGCCGCTGGGTGAAGCCCGCTGGGACGGCGATATTCTCATCGATCTGGCGCGGCGGTTGGGCTACGGCAAAAATTTCGAACATTTCAAAACGCCGGAAGATGTCTGGAACGAATATCTCCTGACCACCAAAGGGCGCGATATGGACCTGATGGGCGCTCCGTACTGGCGGCTGAAAAAGGTCCGCGGCCTGCGCTGGCCCGTGCCCACTACCGACCATCCGGGAACCCGGCACCGATTTACGGAGGGCGATCCGCTCTTTCCGAAAGACAAAGCCAAAGGACGCCGGATGTATTTTTACGGCAAGCCCGATGGCCGGGCGGTGGTGTTCGCCCGTCCCGATAAGGGACCCGAGGAACCGACCGATGCCGAATATCCGTTTGCGCTCACCACGGGGCGGGTTCTGGAGCATTTCCACACCATGACCATGACCGGAACGGTGCCCCAACTGGTGCGCGCCGTGCCGGGACCTTATGTGGAAATCAATCCCAAAGACGCGGCGCGACTGGGCATCGCCGACCGGGATACGGTCAAGGTCATTACCCGCCGGGGCGAGCTGGAGCTGACCGCCCGGGTGATCGACCGTCCGCGGGAAAAAACGCTGTTCGTTCCCTGGCACTGGTCGGAAAAGCTGGCGAACTTGCTGACCATCGATGCGTTTGACCCCGGTTCCAAAGAGCCGGAATACAAGGTCTGCGCCGCCAAGATCGTCAAAGTGTGATCGGCTGAAACGTATCGGCAGCCCTTTGTCCCATGTGTGATCCAGCCCCTGCGCAGCCGCTGGTCCTTCGGCTGCGCAGGGCTGTAATCATGAACCTGCAATCTAACAGAGAGGCCATGTTGATCAGCAGCATGATTGTAAAGACGCGTCCCGGAAAGGCGGAAACGGTGCTGACGCAATTGCAAAAAATTCCGCGGGTGACCACTTATGGCGTTCACCGCGGCAACAATATCATCGTGGTAGCGGAAATTCACGACATCAAGCAGCTCGAAAACCTGACAGCGTTTATCATGGAATCGATCGACGATGTGCTGAGTGTATCGCCGACCTATATCAATTTCGAAGACGAGATTCAGGAATAGAGGGGGTTCGATGGAGCTGGATACTCAACGTGTCGTGAGCCGCAAACAGTTCTTCCGGCTGGGCCTGGCGGCAATTGCGGACAAAATCGCGCAATGGTCTCCCATCCCCCTGGATCTGGATGATCGGCCTGATCCGGCCGCAACATTGCCGTTGCGCCCGCCGGGAGCCGTCCCTGAACCGGAATTCGTGCAGCGGTGTACCGGCTGCGAAGAATGCGTGAAAGCCTGTCCCCACTGGGCCATCGGGATGAGGCGTGATGAGCACGGCTCGGTTGCGGGAACGCCGGTGATTGATCCCCGCCGGACGCCGTGTTACTGGTGTCGGGATTTCCCCTGCATCGCCGCCTGTCCGGAGGGGGCGCTGCGTTTCGATGATGCGCTGATTCCCATGGGCAAAGCGCATCTTCTCCGCGAGGCCTGCCTGGCCTGGTCCGGGAACCGATGCCAAAGTTGCGTGACCAACTGCCCCGTGGGGACCGAGGCCATCGACTGGAACGCCAATGGGCTGCCGGTAATCAACCCCGAAAACTGCACCGGCTGCGGTGTGTGTCTTTACGTGTGCCCGGCTGAACCGGCGGCAATAGACGTGTTGCCGGCGGCAAAAGCCAGATTGCAAACTCCGTAGTAAATCCGTTATGGATGGACCGCGCCATGAACACGTTAACGCGCTGGTTGGCCATACTTTCGCGGGCGTTTCATTCCGGACGGCCGCCTCTGAGACCGCCGGGTGCGGTGAAGGAAGAGGTGTTCGTCAAAACATGCATTAAATGCAATAAGTGCGCTCAGGTCTGCCCGTACGGGAGCATTCAAATGGCGCACCTCGAGTGGGGAGAAAAGTTCGGCACACCGTTGATCTTCCCCCGGCGTACGCCCTGCTACCTGTGCATGAAATGCCCGCCGGTATGTCCCTCCGGGGCGCTGGATCCCCAACTGCGGGATAAAACCCGGGTACACATGGGCGTGGCGGTGATCGATGAATCCAAATGCTTGGCTTATATGGGCGTCATTTGTCGCGCCTGTTTTGAACGCTGTCCGATTTATCGGGAAGCCATTACCCTGAAAGATGAACTTTATCCGCAGGTCCACAACGACAAATGTGTGGGCTGCGGGATTTGTGAATACGTGTGTCCGGCGGAGGAGAAAGCAATTACGGTTGTAAGCGCCCATGCCGTTTAGGCAAGATGAAAACGGGGCGGTACTATGGAAACCACGGAACGTCATTTTTACCGGCGGTTGAACCGCTATCGGCGATGGGTGCAGGTGTTGTCGTTGTCGCTGTTCGCAGCGATCCCGGTCTTGAACGGCTATGGGATTCACACCCTGATCGGCACGCTCTACAGTCTGTCCATCGGTGATCTGGATATCGCTGATCCGGTGATGGTTTTGCAGACGGTGCTTCTGAGCCGGCAGATTTATGTTCCGCTGTTGCTGGCGGTCTGGGTGCCGGTGGTGATTGCCTGGCTGTTTGGCCGCGTATTTTGTAGCTGGGTGTGTCCGCAAAACACGCTTTCGGAGTGGATCGATGCGGTTCAGCAGCGGCTCTTCGCCAGACGCTGGAAACAGGTACATCATTTCAAGTACGGCAAAAATCCCCATGCTGCCTGGTATTGGCTCATCTTCGGTTTACTCATCTTGCTAACCGCCGTCCTCGGCGTTCCTCTTCTGGCGTATCTTTCCGCCCCCGGGATTATCACCAGCTCTCTCTCGCAAGCCATCCTGCAACACCATGTAGGGGTGGAAATCCTTCTGGTGCTGGGGGTGCTGGTTGTTGAAGCGGCCATTTTTCGCCGCTTCTGGTGCAAATACGGCTGCCCGGTGGGAGCCGGGCTGGCCCTGTTTCAGGGACGCCGGTCGCTCCGGGTGCACTTCAACAGTGACCTTTGCGACTGCAAGCCGGGAACGGCTCCCTGTTATGCGGAATGTCCGCTGCATCTGGCGCCGAAAGAGACCGCCACGTTGTATCCATACTGCTTTAATTGTGGATTGTGTGTGACCTTCTGTGAAAAAGCGGGACGCGCTTTGACTTTCGGATTCAGCGCTGCCGATCCGATGGGAAACGCGCCCCGCGATATTGATTCCAAACCGTTTCAGTTGATACAGGTGAGTCGGCACAAATGAGGAGTGAACCATGGCAAATCAAGACAAACGGGCAACGTCTCGCCGGGAATTTTTCGCCAATCTGTTTATGGGCGGCGGCCTGTTCATGGCGGCAGTGACGTTTTTGCGCGACCTGTGGCTGTACCTGTATCCCGATCTCGGTCGTCGCCGCTACACCAAATACATGGTGGCCAAGACCCGGGATATCCCGGTTGGCAAAGCCCGGCGGTTGCTGGTCGGACGGGTGCCGCTGTATGTCGTGCATCTGGAAGACGGATTCCGGGTATTTTCCGGCATTTGCACGCACCTCGGCTGTCTGGTCAAATGGGAAGATGCCAGGCAGCGGTTCTACTGTCCGTGCCACAAAGGGATTTTCGCTCCGGATGGTTCGGTCGTTGGCGGACCGCCCCCGAGGCCCCTCGATGAATACCGGGTCAGCATTGAAAATGAGCTGGTGTTTATTACCATCGAACAACGGCAAGGGAGGTGGTCATAATGAGAGCGAAAGAGTGGATTCTGGAACGCTTTCCCATCGATTATCAAAAGTTCATTGAAATCAATGAAAAGATTTTTATCAAAGAGCCCATTCCGTACCACATGAAAAAGTGGTTCTATGCAATGGGCGCCACCCCGCTGATCATTTTTGCCTTTCAGGTACTGACCGGCATCCTGCTGACCTTCTATTATATTCCTTCTCCGGAAATGGCCTATGAGAGTGTGCGCCATATTACCGAGGATGTGCGTTTCGGCTTTCTGATCCGCGGCATTCACCGCTGGGGCTCCAATTTGATGGTGATCGCGCTGTTTCTGCATATGGTGCGTGTCATTTTTACCCGCGCCTACCGTCCGCCCCGGGAACTGAACTGGATCATCGGCGTACTGCTTCTGCTGACCACCCTGACCTTTGCCTTCACCGGCTATTCGCTGATTTACAATCAACTTTCGTACTGGGCGACCACGGTGGGAACCAACTTTTTTAAGGCGGTTCCCTGGGTGGGCGACACCATTTTGAATTTCTTGCGCGGCGGTGAAAACGTCAATCCCAACACCCTGACGCGCTTTTTCACTATCCATATTGGGCTCTTACCGCCGGTCATGACTTTCCTGATTTTTCTGCATATTCTGGTGCTGCGCCTGCACGGGGTGGCTGAAATTGAAGGCCGAGAAGGAGAGGGGCATTATCCGTTTTATCCGTCTCATTTCTATAAAGTGATCATCGCCACTCTGTTTCTGATCACCGTGATGAGCGCCCTTTCGGTGGTGCTGCCGCCCGGTATCGGCGAGCCCGCCACTCCGGATGAAACCCCCATTCACATCAAACCGGAATGGTATTTCTATCCGGTTTACCGCATTTTGAAGCTGTTGCCGCTTTCCATCGGCATTTACTCTCTGGTGGCCGGCCTGATCGTGCTGACGTTCTGGCCGTTTATTGATGAATATTTCAAACGAAAAATGCCCAAAGTGAAAATGCATTATGTGTTTGGAACGCTGTTTGTGGGACTGATCCTGATTTTGACGGTATGGGAAGCCATGGTTTTTTAACCTTATAAAATGCAAGGAGATGTCTATGAATGCGAAGAACGATGTGTTGACCGGGCAAAAGATTCTCATCGGCTTATTCAGCTTTTTGCTGGTGGCAACTCTGGTGATTGTGGCCGGGGTGGAAATGAAGAAGTCCCGGGCGGAAGAACCGGAGATTGAAATCACCGCAGAAAGTCAACAATGCATTTCCTGCCATGAGCAAAAAGGCATTGCTCCCAATCTGGTGGATCAGTGGAAAATGAGCAAACACGCCGAACAGGGGATCGGCTGCCTTGAATGCCACTCGGCGCAGAAGGACGACTGGGATGCCTTTACCTGCCCCGAAAGCGATGTGCTGGTAGCGCGGCATCCGACGCCGAAAGATTGTGCGGAATGCCATGAGCAGCAGGTGGAGGAGTTTGCGGAAAGCAAGCACGCCCATCAGTTTTGGGTGATGAAAAACGCAGACCGGTCTATTTTCGAAATGCCCATCGCGACCCGGAACGGGTGCGAACAGTGCCACAATATCGGCATCATCTGGCCGGATAAGAGCGTCGGCGAATGCGATGTGTGCCATACCAAACATTCTTTTTCGAAAGCGGTGGCGAGACAGCCGGAAACCTGCGGTGAGTGCCATATGGGACCGGATCATCCGCATATTGAAATTTATCTCGAATCCAAACACGGCAACATTTTCAAAGCCAAAGGCAAAAATTGGGATATGAGCTATTCGACCACCGACAACGAAAAAATCCCCATCGAAGTCCCGGTATGCACCACCTGCCATATGGACGGTAACGAAACCCAGCCCATGACGCATAACGTGAGTGCGCGTCTGGCCTGGGAATCTCAGGCGCCGTGGAGCTACCGGACCGTATGGAATGAAGAAAAGCTGGGCTCCTGGGAGAAAAAACGGGAGCGGATGGAAGCGATTTGCAAAAGCTGCCACGCTCCGGATTTCGTCGAAATGTATCTCCTGACCGCCGATCTGGTCAATCTGCAGTACAATGAAATTCGCCGTTTCTTTGTGAAGTGGACCAAACGGCTGGCCGAAGACGGCGTGATCGACCCGATCCAGGCCGATGGTAAGTTTTACTCGGATCCCGTCCTCAACGGCTGGGATGAAGAGCCCGAAGAACTCACTTACTATGCATGGCACCATGAGGGCCGGCGCTTCCGGAACGGTGCGGAAATGATGGGAGCGGATTTTACCCAGTGGCACGGCATCTGGGAAATTCAAGAGGACATGATGGAGTTGATGAAGTTCGCCGCCGAGGCGGGGTACAAAGAGGCGCAGGAATGGGTCGAATCCAATGATCCCACGAAATTCGTGCCCTATGCCCTTTACGATGTTCCTGGAAACGCCTGGGGCATTAACACACGCGCCAATCTGACGCCGTATCTGTATCAGAAATTTCCCAATTATTGGGAAGAGGTACGGAAAAATGTGAAGGCGGCGTTTGAGCGCGGCCTGCTTTCGGAAAAGCAATGGCTGTTCTGGGAAAAACGGTATCAAAACAAGGAATACTATCTGGGAACGAAATTCAACACCGATGATGTCTTCGATTTCTATAAAAAACGGAATGATATCGATCTCGAGGCCATGCGGAAGCAGGTGGTGGAATTTGAGCCGCCCGGCCGGCTGTTTTACATGCCCAGCGGCAAAAAGTTTACCGGATGGAAATTCAACCGCTCGCGAACGAACGGGAAACACTGATTGACCGGGAAGCGCATCGGGCTTCTCGTGAGCGCTCTGCGCCCTGAGATGATCGCCCCGGCGGCGGAATCCCCGCGCCGGGGCTTTTCTTTTGGCCCAAGTTTACCATCAGAGTTCGCTAAGTTCTATATTATCAAATAGTTGATAATTTTCATGGGGCACTACGGATTTTTAAAACTCGACTTGTTTATTTTTGAGTGGATAATAACTTAACCCAAGCGCATCATAAATCAGCCTGTGAAACGGTTCAGGTTCGGTTGATTTTCGGATGTGAATCCGTCGGCCATCTTGGGTGGTCATGGAGGTGGTGGTTCGTACATGGGAGGATAACTGTTCCCGTATGTTCCACCATTGCATATGAATGCCATGACGTCGTAATTGCGTTTGAATGG
>WFVT01000308.1 GCA_015491485.1 Candidatus Zhuqueibacterota bacterium | reverse complement strand
TGCTTTTCAGCCCGTGGAATCACGCACGGATGTCGGGGCATTGTTTGAAAATTTTTATTATACGGAAATTCTGTCATCCGATTTTTACGGCTTCAAAAAGATCAATTTCTGGCGAACCACCAATCAGACCGAAATCGATTTTATCATTCAAGGGGAAGATGAGTTCGTGGCGACAGAGGTAAAATGGCAGGCGAAATCGCCGCCGCGCAGCTTTAAAACCATCAAAAAGTACTACCCAGACATCACTACCCGCCTGATCACCCAAAACGATTTCTTGAAAGAATAAAAAAAACGGGGCCATCCCAAAACCTCCGTTCAACGTCATTCCCGCGAAAGCGGGAATCCATAAGTAACTGTTTTTCCTGGCTGCCGGTTCCGCAGGCATGACGATTTTGCGCAATTCTTCTGTTTTTGGACAGCCTCTATAAAAAAACGCCAGGCATTTCGAAGGTGCCCGGCGTTTCAGTGGGGTCAATCTCCGGATGTCTCGCCTATATGTCCAGCCGGTTGGTTCGGTAAAATTCCTTGGTGGTTCTGGATACGATTTTGGCCAGAAAGAGCAGACCGATCAAATTCGGCAAGGCCATGATGGCGTTGAATGTGTCGCCGACATACCAAACAATATTGAGATATTTGCCGGTAAGGATGGCGCCGATGAACAGCAGCGTGACGTACGCAATCCGGTACAGTTGTTTCGAGCGGACGCCAAACAGGTATTCGAAGCAAATCTCACCGTAATATGCCCAGCCGATCAGCGTGGTGTAGCCAAACAGCAGAGAGCCGAGCGCAATGATGGTGCCGCCGAACGGAATAACGGAATTGAATGCCTGGGCGGTGAGTGCCGTGCTGGTGAGACCGCCATTTGCAAGATCGATGCCCAGTTGTTGCGCCAGTGCAGAAGCATGTGCTGGAATCTCAGCCCCCTGGCCCAGGGCCACGCCCGCTGCAGGAGTCAGTTTCCAGAGGCCGGTTACCACGATGGTCAGCGTGGTCAGGGTGTTCACCACAATGGTGTCGATGAACACGCCGGTCATACCGACCAGCCCGTTGTACGTGGGATCCGGCGATTTGGCCGCCGCCTGGGCGATGGCCGCCGATCCCAGACCGGCTTCGTTGGACAGCACGCCGCGCCGTACGCCCAGACTGATGGCCTCACGCACCGTTGTGCCGATGAGAGCGCCGCCGGCGGCCTGCAGCGAAAACGCCGATTCGAAAATCAGTTTAAACGCCGCAGGAATTTCGGTGAATTTGACCACCAGAATGACCAGAGCCCCGAGAAAGTAAAACAGAATCATGGTTGGCACCAGCCGTTCCGCCACCGCGCCGATCCGTTTGATCCCACCAATCACCACCAGGCCGGTTAACACGGTGATAATGATCGCGCTGGCTAAAGTGGGAAAACCGAATTGCGTTTTGAATGCCAGCGCCATGCTGTTGGATTGCATCATGTTGCCGGTGCCGAAAAGCGCGGTCATGCCGCCACAGATGGCAAACGTGGCGCCCAAAACTTTCGCAATGGTTTGATTTTTGATGCCCTTGCGGATGTAGTACATGGGTCCGCCGGCCATGGTACCGTCTTCCGCGACCTCCCGGTATTTCACGCCCAAAAAGCATTCTGCGTATTTGGTGGCCATACCGAAGAATCCGGATATCCACATCCAGAAGGGGGCGCCGGGTCCGCCCATGGCGATGGCCGTGGCCACCCCGGCGATGTTACCGTTGCCGACCGTCGCTGCCAGTGCGGTCATCAATGCAGCAAAAGGCGAAATGTCGCCTTCTTCTTTTTCGGTCTTATCTTTGCCCATCGCGCCTTTTGAAACGAAAGACAGCGAAAGGCCTAATTTGCGAATTTGTATGAACCCTGTCATGAACGTGAGCAAAATACCTGTTCCGACGAGCAGGATGATCATCCACTCGCCCCACATGAAGTCTGCCGTCGTTTTGGAGAGCGCCAGAAGTTGATCCAAAAATTCCGTCATTTTTCCTCCACCGGTTGACGATGATAGGGTTGTGTATGCCATTGGCTTCAAACCTGGCCAAAGTATAAAGAATGCACGGCGAATTGTCAAGAAACTTTGGATTAGCGGGAGGCTATGGCTGTCACTGAGGCGTTCCGTTCGCGGTGACAATGTCGGCATGGAGACCGTCGTTCATCCTGCCCTGCAATCTGTTGAAGTGACCATTCGATAAATAGCTGTAATCAAAAAGAAATTATACGATTTGCGGCATTTCTTTTTGCCTTGCTTCACTATGCGAAAATGTATATATTCAATCTTTATATGTTATGGAAGCGGGGCTCCTTCTCAGCGTTTGGGCGGGAAGCATCAAAGTATGACCAGAGGTGAAGCACGCATCGCGTACCGTTGTTAAAATGAAAACAGCAACCGAAATGAAGGTCGAAAATATTCGTAATTTTTGCATCATCGCGCATATTGACCACGGCAAATCCACATTGGCAGACCGGCTTCTGGAGCAGACGCGCACCATTCGTGAGTCGGAAATGAAAGACCAGGTTCTGGATGACATGGACCTGGAGCGCGAGCGCGGCATTACCATCAAAGCCCACGCGGTGACGATGAAGTACACTGCCAAAAACAGGCAGACTTACACGCTGAATCTCATCGATACGCCGGGACACGTGGATTTTGCCTATGAAGTGTCGCGCAGTTTGGCGGCGTGTGAAGGCGCCATCCTGGTGGTGGATGCCTCGCAGGGCGTTGAGGCGCAGACGATCAGCAACCTGTATCAGGCGATCGAGCACGATCTGACCATCATTCCGGTGCTCAACAAGATCGACTTGCCGGGCGCGGAGATCGATAAGGCCAAACATCAGGTCATGGAACTTATCGGCTGCGATGAGTCCGAGATTTTGCTGGCCAGCGCCAAAAACGGTATCGGCATCGAGGACATCCTGGAAGCCATTGTCGAACGCATTCCCCCCCCGAAAGGCGATGCCGATGCGCCGCTGCGTGCCCTGATCTTCGATTCCATGTACGATTCCTACCGCGGTGCGGTGGCGTACATTCGCGTGATGGACGGCGTGATCCGTCCCGGCATGCAGATCAAATTTTTCACCACCGGCAAAGTGTTTGAGGTGGATGAAGTCGGCGTTTTGCGCCTGCGGCGCGAGCCGGTGGATCAGCTCAGCGTCGGCGAGGTCGGCTACTGCATCGCGGGCATCAAGGATGTGAAAGACACCCGGGTCGGCGATACGATCACGGATGCGAAAAATCCGGCACCGGAGCCGCTGCCGGGATATCGAGATGTCAAGCCGATGGTTTATGCCGGCATGTTCCCGACCAACAATGAGGAATTTGAAGAGCTGCGCAATGCGCTGGATAAGCTCAGCCTGAACGATGCCTCGCTGGTGTATGAGCCGGAAACGTCGGCGGCGCTGGGTTTCGGTTTCCGTGTCGGCTTTCTTGGGCTGCTGCACATGGAAATCATTCAGGAGCGTCTCGAGCGGGAATATCATCTCGATATTTTGACAACCGTGCCCAATGTTGAATATCTGGTACACAAAACCGATGGTGAAGTGGTGGCGGTGGATAATCCTTCGGAACTGCCGCCCCGCGGGATTATCGACTATATTGAAGAACCGTACATTCGTGCGCAAATCATTACGCCTTCGGAATACATCGGCAATATCATGAAACTGGCGCAGGAGCGTCGCGGCATTTACAAAAACACGTCGTATGTGGACCCCACCCGGGTTGATTTAACCTATGAGTTCCCGCTCGCCGAGATCATCTTCGATTTCTACGACAAGCTGAAAAGCATGACCCGCGGCTACGCCTCGTTCGATTACGAGTTCATCGGCTATCGCAAGAGCGATGTGGTCAAGCTGGATATTCTGATCAACGGTGAGCCGGTGGATGCCCTGTCGCACATCGTGCACCGAGACAAAGCGTACGAATGGGGCCGGAAAATTTGTGAGAAACTTCGGGAGTTGATCCCCCGTCAATTGTTTGAGGTGGCCATTCAGGCGGCCATTGGCAGCCGGGTGATTGCGCGCGAAACCATCCGGCCGCTGCGAAAAAACGTCACAGCCAAGTGTTACGGCGGCGACATTACACGCAAACGCAAACTCCTTGAAAAACAGAAAGAAGGCAAAAAGCGGATGAAACAACTGGGACGCGTTGAGATTCCGCAGGAAGCCTTTTTAGCCGTATTGAAGGTGGAATAATGAGCAAAGCTGAAACCACGACCACTCGGGCCAAGGGCATGGAAAAACAGAAATCAACCGTTAAACGGAAAAAGAAAAGCCAACTGCGCGAATACACCGAAGCGATCCTTGTGGCGCTTCTGGCGGCGATGATTTTACGGACGTTTGTGGTGCAGGCGTTTCGCATCCCGACCGGCTCTATGAAAGACACGCTGCTGGTGGGCGATTTCCTGCTGGTGAATAAATTCATTTATGGTGCGCGCACCCCGGATTCGATTCCCTTCACCAAAATCCAGTTGCCGTATTTGCGCCTGCCGGCGTTTAAAGAACCGCAGCCCGGGGAAATCGTGGTGTTCAAATATCCCAAGGATCCCACGCTGGATTACATCAAACGGTGTATCGCTGTAGGCGGGCAAACGGTGGAAATCCGCAACGGCGATGTGTTCATCGACGGCAAACCCGAGGGCAAAAAAGAGCAAATCCGCCGGGCGTACGACCCCGAGGAGGGGCATTACGTGCTGTACTACCGTATCACCCGCGATGACGGCAAAAGCTATGTGATCCGCCATTATGCCGACCACAATCTGGAAGAGGAAAACTGGGGGCCGCTCAAAGTGCCCGAAGGCTATCTTTTCATGATGGGCGACAATCGCGACAACAGCTCGGACAGCCGCTACTGGGGCTTTCTGCCACGCGAAAACGTCATCGGCAAGGCGCTGATCATTTACTGGTCATGGAACCATTACCTGCCGATCACCAAACTGTTCAACAAAGTGCGCTGGAAGCGCATCGGCATGCTGATCAAATGAGTCGGGCGCAGCAATCGGCCCACGAAGCCATGCAAACCGCTGCATTGTACATCCACATTCCGTTCTGCGAAAAACGCTGCAATTACTGCGATTTCTACACTGTGGCCAACCGGAAGGAGGCCATCCCAAGATATTTGCAGGCTCTGGAACGCGAAATGGCGCTATACGCCGGTGACCCGTTCTGGAGCCGGCAGACGTTCGCCACCGTGTTTTTCGGCGGCGGCACGCCCTCGCTTTTATCCCCCGAAGACATCGGCCGCATTCTCGAAGCCGTGCACTCACACTTCCGGCTGACGCCCCGGCCTGAGATCACGCTGGAAGCCAATCCGGGCACGACCACGGCGGCGCATCTTTCCGGTTACCACGCCGCCGGCATCAACCGTCTAAGTCTGGGGGCGCAATCGTTCTGGGACGATGAACTCGAGCAACTGGACCGGCAGCACCGTTCGGCCGATATTGTGCGCACCGTGGAAGAGGCGCGGGCGGCCGGTTTCGACAACATCAACCTGGATCTCATGTTCGCGCTGCCCGGACAGCGGCCCTCGCGCTGGAAAACCAACCTGGAACGCGCCCTGGAACTTCAGCCGCAGCATCTGTCCTGCTACAACCTGACGCTCGAAGAAGGTACACCGCTGTTTAAATTGTTTCAAGCCGGCAAAGTTCGTGCGTTAACGGAATGGCGCGAACGCGTGCTGTTCAATTTTACCATCGATTTCCTGGAAGCCCGAGGCTTTCGCCACTACGAGGTATCGAATTATGCCCTGCCCGGGTATGAATGCCAGCACAATATCAAA
>WFVT01000307.1 GCA_015491485.1 Candidatus Zhuqueibacterota bacterium | reverse complement strand
TCTTCGCTATGCCTAAAAAAACCTAAATGTTATCACATCCTGTAGTCATTTGATACTATGGAAGAATCAGCACTTTTCGGATGAAGCGCTGCGTGCCGATGGTGGTCTGGTAAAAATACACCCCCGCGGCCACGCTTGTACCGCTTGCCGCACGGCCGTCCCAGCGCACCTGGTGTTCACCGGCAGCCATCCATTGATCCACCACCAGATTACGGATTCTTTGGCCCAGTAGGTTGTACACTGCCACAGAAACCCGCTCAGACCGGTTAAGCCGGAATCGCAAGATGTTGCCCTCACTGTTGATGCGCCCCCGGGTAATCGGATTCGGGTAGCTCGGCCATACGGCAAACGATCTCGGCACGCCGGGGGCATTATCCGCACTTTCAATGCCCGTGACATAGCGTTTGCTAAGAATACGGATACGCCGGATCACCGGAACTCCGTCTGACCATTCGGAAACCGACTGCACCTGATCCCCGGTGCTGAGAGAATCAACCGGGACCGGTGCCCCCAGCGTATTTAAAACCAGGATGTTATCAGCAAACTGAAAAGTGGTCTGTGTAATGGTTGCCTGATCACTGGATATGGCTTCGAGGGTGCCCGAATATTGGAACCGGGACAGCACGCGGATTCGGGAGGCCAGGTACAAACTGCCGATCCGTCGGGCATCCACACGGATAAGCCAACCGTTTTGCAATGCGCTCAACGTGATCGCATTGCCCCGGGCATCTATCACGCTGGTCTGGGCATCCGCCAGAAACGCCAGTCCGTTGACGCGCACTTGCCCGCTTTGAAGCTGATCCACCGGGCCTTCCACAGTGACCGTGTCATTCGGCTGGATCAGGCGTCGAATTTGCCAGCCGAACAGACCGCCTGCCGGCAGGATTTTGGTCCGGGCTTCCACCCGGTCACCTATCCGGAACGCACTCAGAGGCACCGCCGCGCCATTCTCATCTTGCAATTCAGAAACCACCGACAATTGAATCGTTTCGTTCGCAATCTTCAGCCAGTCCGATCCAATGGCATCAACCGGACCGACCAGAGTGAGCTCCTCATCCAATTGATTGACCAGAGCAACTTTTCGGGCAAATTTCTGACCATCGCTAACGCGGGCAAGGACTTCGACAATGCGTCCCGGGAAAAACGGACTTCGATCGCCGGTTTCCGAACCGTCTTCGAGAAAATAGCGGGTCTCGTCGGTCAGCTGAATCGAGCTGTTTTCGATTTCCATGCGGTTGTTATTGATCGCCGCAATCGTACCGCGGAGCGTTACCTCGTCCTGCTTGAGGCTGCGTTGTTGAATCTCTTCGGCTTGATACTGATCGTTGTTTAAATGGACACCCCGGACTTGTACCAAATCACCATTTTCGAAAAATTCCATTCCCACGGTCTGACCAAGAGCATCCAGGAATCGGGTGTTTTCATTCACCTGAAAATTAAAATCCCCCACATGGATGCGATCCTGCTCGATGGCTCTGATAACATCGGTGACAACCACCTGTCCCAGACTTTCGGAAAGCAGCAGCACCGTATTCGCGTACAGGCCCTGTCCACCGGGCTCGGCCAGAATTTCAACTCGTACGCCTTCCTGAAGGCGGGAGCGGTCGATGAAGTCCTTATTGACATTCAGCGCAATCGTAAAATCATCCATGCTCAGGTTTAAGCCGCTGAGACTCAGTCGATCGCTGGTGATTTCGGTGATTCGGCCCCGGGCGATCATGGGCAAATTTCGGTTGACCACACGATAGATTTTCTCGACCTGCGGCAGCCGGTTTTTGCGCGTCCTGACCTTCAATTGTAAATCCTCGCCGGGCATCAAATCGGCAAGCCCCAGTGGTTCACCGTGAAACCCGATAATCTCTGTCTGCGGATAAACTTCATAAAATTCATGATCCACTTTTAGAGTATCCGGCATCTGGCCGTCGGCGAGCACTTGCGTTACTTCACCAAAGACATCGATCTTCAGGTTGTCCATACGCATATCGAGCACTTTGATTTCGCTGGCCAGTGCGGTTCCTCTATCCAGGGTCGTTACCTCGCATCGCACTTTGTAACCGACTTTCAACTCTGAAAATGAAATTTTGCCTCCGTACCGAATCTGGATTTCAGTCTCGGAATCCACCAAAATCCAAACTCCGGACATGAAAAAACGATTATTTCCAATGACCGCGATGCGTCCTTCATATTCAATACTGACAGAGCCTTCATCCAACAAATCGATGCGTTTGACCCAAAGCGTCCCGTCCGACCGGCTCTGTGCATATAGCTTGACGCTTTGCAACTTAACTTCAACATCCTGAAATGAATACGGATTTCCATTTTTATAGATTTCGGTTTCTTCATCGACAAAAAAGGTCTGGCCGGAGACGCGGATGGAATTACCGGAAACATTCTGGAGGGTCCCTTCTATGATCATATCCCCGATGGTCTGATCGGCGCTTTCTTCGGCGATGGTGATCAGAAGGGACTCTTCAAACCGATTGTTGCGTTGATCTTCCAGCTTGACTTCCAGTTTCCATTGACTGAAAGTATGATTTAGCGTCGATAAATCGATGCTACCGGTAAAGGTGCCGTCCCAATGGTTGACAAGACGGCCTTCGACTTCAAAATCAGCACCATCGGTTTCCGGTTCCAACGTGAAACGGTTTTTCTGAATGGTGGTAAAATCAATCTGCGAGGGTTGCACACGGATATATAGCGTCTGAGCGAAGGTGAAGTGCGTGTCGAAGGTGGAGAAATCCGCGTTGCTGGAAACCACGAGCGCCTGTGGAAAACCAATTCCCGGCAATGTGATCAGCCACCCCATGAACAGGGCTGTCCGCAAAATCACGGAATTTCGTCTGCACTTCGTCATACGGTACCCAGAACGGTCTATTTTTTGCAATAATTTCAATATCTTCATGTCAAACGATACGATACTCATTCCTTAAGACAACAACTTCCATGCCAACCATTAATCTTTTTGCTCATTTTACGAAAGCAGATGCGGTGGAGAAATACCATATCAATCAAGAAGAGCGTAACCGATTGATTCATCAAGAATTACATTACTGTCTTTACCCTGAACCCCGGGGGTTCAAATTACAAAATCTCCTCGCCATTGTCAAATATTGAATGTACATCTTAAAGTGATTTTCTTCGTTGGGATTTTTGTGCAAATTTTGCACTTTCTGATGACGGTTCCGCGAATATATTGCGCATGCCCGGAATATTTTTTATCTTAACAGACCCGAAGGGACATGCCGTTCGGCCGGGCGAATATCCATAGAATACGACATTGCTCAGTTCCGCCAATGACCGTCCTTCCCGGCGGCGAAAACGGCGAAGGTGTTTTTTTCATCGTCGTAGGTTGGCCGTCCGCAGCGATTCTTTGCTGCCCATTTGGTTTCGGCGGGCATCGCAGCAGTTTCCGGGAAGACACGGATATGTTGAAACGGCGTTGGCCCGGAGTGTCAGCATTGCGGAAGTGATAGGATTCACTCTTTGCAAGGACCTTGAATTACGGATGAAATCTTATTCAAAGCTTTCTGTCTTTCAGACTTTTCTGATACTATTGCTTGGCTTGCAAATGCAGCGCTGTTCCGGGGAGGCGCCGCACTCCAATCCGCTGGATCCGCTTTCTCCGAAATATGATCCCCGGGGGGCGCTGGAGGGCGTTTGCACCCGTTTATATGATCCTCAGGAGCCGATTCCCGATGCAGAGGTTCACCTTTTTCCCCTGAGCCCTTCATCGATGCGCCGGCAGTGGCAAACCCAAACCGATTCGCGCGGACGGTTCCAATTTACAGCCCTGCCGCCGGACAGTTATCTGGTGGTGGTTCGCAAAGATGCTTTTGCACCGGATTCTCAGCGGGTGATATTGCAGCCCCGGGAAACCCGTCAGGTGCAATTTTCACTCGATGCTTTGCCGGTTTTGAAAACCATTCAATTCAACACCGGACACCTGCTGCTGAATACGCCCGACGGCGCCGAACAGTACTTAATTCAGGTTTTTGTTGCGCTGGAGGATCCGGACCGGAACCTGGACATCGACTCCGTTTGGTGCCGCAATGATGAACTCCAGGTGCAATTTCCGCTGATCCCCAATGAGGATCATTCGGAATGGAACGTGGATATGCCTCTGGACAATTTACCGGTAACCGATCCGGAAGCCTATCTCGGTAAGCCGTTTTTCGTCGATGTGTATTCGACGGCAAATTCTGAGGTGCATCAAAGCCGATTCGGGCCCTATTTTCTCATCCGTTTCCTGCCGACGCAAATTGCGCTCGAATTTCCGAAAAACGATACCACGGTTGCCGCGCCGATTACGTTCCGGTGGCGCAATCCCAATCCGCCCCCGTTCCCGTATGTTTATCAGATTGAAATCAATCAGTTTATTTCCGTGGGTGAATTTGTGACGCGCCGCGTTAAAAATGTCACTTCCGACAGCTCGCTGACATTCAATTTACCTTTGCCGGTGGGTCGATATTTTTGGGCGGTGATTTTATTTGATCATTTCGGAAACTGGACGAGATCAAAAGATGAAACCTTTACTTTAATTCCGTCGAGATAATACTATGGAACGGACCGATATTCTTAAAGACCCTCTAAAGGCACTTTCGGCGATCAGCGAAACCATCAACACCATTTACGATCTGGATGAATTGCTGCGCAAAATTCTGGACATTGTGCTGAAAACCGTTAACGCGCAGCGCGGCATGGTGCTGATGTTCGAGGACGGCCAGACCGACAAACTGCGCGTTCGGCTGTCGCACAATATCGATACACCGCCCGATCAGCCGCTGGATCGGTTCTCACGCAGCGTGGTGGAGGCCGCCCTCAAAGAAGGCGAAACCATCATTTCATACAATATTTTGCAAGATGACCGTTTCAGCACGGCGCAGAGTATTGCGGAGCAAAAGATCGTCGCGGCGGCGTGTCTGCCGCTGCGGATCAAATCGCAGCCTATCGGCGCAATTTATATCGACAGTACCGAGACCCGCGGACAGTTCCGCCCGGAAATGGAGCCCTTTCTGAACGCTTTTGCTCACCAGGCCGCCATCGCCATTGAAAATGCGCAGATGTACGAACGGCTCCGCATTGAAAACCGGCGGCTGCGCAAAACCCTGCAATCGAAGCACGAGATCAGCGGCATCATCGGCCGCAGTCCGGCCATGCTGCGCGTGCTGGAGACGATTCGCAATGTGGCCGACACCCGTGCCACGGTGCTGATTCTGGGGGAAAGCGGTACCGGCAAAGAATTGGTTGCCCGGGCTCTGCATTTCAACAGCCGCTATCATGACAAACCGTTCATCGCCTGTTTTTGCGGTTCGTTGCCGGAGACGCTTCTGGAAAGCGAACTGTTCGGCCATAAAGCCGGTTCATTCACCGGCGCCACACACGATAAGAAGGGCCTGTTTGAAGAAGCACACGGCGGCACCTTTTTCCTCGACGAAATCGGCGACATCAGTCCACGGGTGCAGGTGCAACTGCTGCGGGTACTGCAGGAACGCGAGATCAAACGCATCGGCGAGAATCAGCCGCGCAAAATCGACGTGCGCATCATCGCCGCCACCAATAAAGATTTGAAAAAAGAAGTGGAAGAGGGCCGGTTCCGCGAAGACCTCTATTACCGGCTGAATGTGATCACGATTTATATGCCGCCGTTGCGCGCCCGCGGCGACGATGTGATCCTGCTGGCTCAGCATTTCCTCGACCAGGCGGCGCAAAAAGCGGAAAAACCGGTGCAGGGTTTCTCGGACGATGCGATCGAAGCCATGCGCAATTATAGCTGGCCCGGCAATGTCCGCGAATTGGAAAATTGCATCGAACGGGCGGTGCTGCTGGCAAAAAGTGATTTTATCACATCCAAGGATTTGCAAATCGAACCGGAAGGACGGATTTCATCTCTTCCGAGCGGCTTGACCATGCAAGAATACGAACGGTTGATTGTGGAGCAGGCGCTCAACGAACATCAGGGCAACGTGTCCGAAACGGCGCGTGCCCTGGGCGTGAGCCGGCGCTGGCTCCATTACCGCCTCAAAGAGTGGGGATTATGAGACAGGTTGGGCGATTCCGGCTGGTAGCGGAAATCAAACAGGGCGACCGCATCACCACGTACCGGGGATATGATCCGCAGGAAGAGCGTTTTGTGATTGTCAAGGTGGCAACGATTCCGGCAACGCAAGCGGACCCAGCCCTGGAACGTCTGCGCAAGGAAGGCGAAATCTACCGCAAAATGCATCACCCCAATATCGCCCGCCTGATCGAAGTAGGCCTGGAGGGGCTTTATCCGTATCTTGTCGTCGAATTTGTCGAGGGCCCCGGTCTGCGCCAACTGATTCGGGATCACAGTCCTCTGCCGCAGGATATAGCCCTGTTTTGCCTGATCGATTTGCTTGAAGGGCTGCAGTTCATTCATGACAACCACCTGATTCACCGCGATCTCAAACCGGAGAATCTCATTTTATCCACCGAAGGACAGCTCAAGATCTGCGATTTTGATCTTGCCCTGGAGAACACTCCGGAAGCCACCGTATCCAACCGACTCAGCGGCACCGTGGGCTATTTTGCCCCCGAGGCGGTTCTGGGCGAACCGTTATCGCCGCAGAGCGACTTATTTTCCGTCGGTGTGATTTTTTACGAAATGTTGACTGGCGTGCGACCGTTCAAACGCGAAAGCCCGAAACAGGAAATTACTGCCATCACTCAGGATCAGCCGCTGGCGCTGCACAAAGTCGGCGTTTCCACCATTCCCTTTTTGGAAGAACTGACCCGGTCTCTGCTGAGCCGCGACCGCCAACAGCGCCCGGAATCGGCGGCGGAGGTACTCATGCAGATTCAGAAACGGTTGCAAATCCCGTCGGCTCAGGAACGCCAATCACGCCTGGCCGAATTTGCCCGCGATCCGATTGCTTATCAGGCGCTTGTCCTTGAGGAGCCGTCAGTGCCGCTGCCCCAATCCTCCCCTACGCCGTCATCCTCCCGGTCCCGTGGCTGGTTCTGGCTGGCTCTGATGCTGACTGCATTTCTGGGCGGTTCATTCTTTTTGATTTCCCAGCCGGAATTCGGGCGCCGATTGTCCGCCGGCGGCGCCGCCCATGAGTCCCCTTCTCTGGACGGGACGCCCACGGCGCAAAAACCGTCCGCCGGCATCGATAGCGCCGGAACGAACGCTTCTCCCACCATGCCGGATTCTCCAAAAGTGACCGCGGCTCAACCCTCCGACAACCGGACCGGTGAAGCTGCATCTGCTCCGGCTCGCCGGCAACCCCAGGCACCGCAAACACCGCCATTTTCCGGTAAATCGGTGACAATTTACTCGCTCCCCTGGGCATACGTGTTTATCGATGGCGACTCTCTGGGCATGACTTCCGACATGGAGCCCGTTTTCTTGACAGCCGGGTCGCACACTCTGACTTTTGTCAATCCTCGCCTTCCCCGGCTGGAATTCAGCGTGCAGATCACGCCGGACACGCCCGATACTCTGCGTTTTGATTTGCTGCCGCAACTCGGACAATTGCAGCTTTCGATCAATCCGTGGGCATACGTGTATGTTGACGGCCGCGAAATCGAGAATTTCTCTTCCCGAACTCCGATTGTACTTCTCCCCGGCGAACATTCCATCCGCCTGATCCATCCCACTCTCGGAAGCGTTGAAAAACGCATTACCCTCAAAGCAGGTGAACTGCAGCGGCTTTCCATCAATCTGTTTGAAGAAATCCCATGAATCCATGATCCAGCGGATGGTCGCCATCCGTGAATCGCACATGCGGCCAGCGATTTTCCCTGCAATAAGAAATTTACTTGCAAATTTAGTCACGCTGCTATATACTTGCAATTATACCAAAATCCGCTTACGCTCAGGGTGAACCCGTTGGTTCGGGACGGTTGAACATCGGGCAAGGGACCGGGAAGAATCGAAGGCAGCCGCCCTGAAAAAACAATCTGTTATGGATTGTCGCTTTCGCGGAATGGCGCTGAACAGAAAGTACTCAAGAGCCCTTCTACTCCCGGTCCGGGAGAAATAGGGTTCGGCTCAAAGCCAGTCTCTTCGTTCGACCTGGCGGCCACCTTTTTCCGGTGGGTAATCGGTTTCCAACAAAATGCCGGGGCAGATCGATTTGCGGTGACAACAAAACTGAGAATACATGGCTAAATTCTGGACATTGCTTGGCTTCGCGTTCCTGGTGCAGATGACCACCGTGGCTGTGGCGCAACCTGCGGATGACCGCCTGATAGAAGGTATTTACGATGCGCTACGTAAAGCGAATTACCGCCTTGCCGAGAGCCGGGCGGATTCGGCGCTGGCAGTCTATTTTCGTTTTAAGCCCCGGGAATTGGCCGAAATCCACGCCTTACGGGCCCTGATTTACGAGCATGATGGGGCGGAAACCGAAGCTGCCAATCATCTGGCGCTTGCCGCCGGGCTGGACCCGACCCTGGAGCTCGACCCGCTGTTTTTCTCCCCCAAAATGCAAAAAATGTTCAATGAGCTCAAAGCGAAAAGCCAGGCCAATCCCATTTTGCCCGACACATCCAGTGGAGACGCCCCGCAGATCCGCTACCTGCCGCTTCCTGATCCGCGCATTTCGGCTGCCTGGCGGTCTCTTATCCTCCCCGGGTGGGGCCAATTTTACAAAGGGCAAAAGCGTCGCGGTACGGTCATATCCACAGTGACCGGCATCCTGGCGGCCGCCACGCTGACAGCCCATATCCTTCGTCAGCGCGCCGAACAGCAGTATCTGAACGCCCGTACTCTGTCGGACATCCGAAGCCGGTATGAAACTTTTAACCGCTATCACCGGTGGCGAAACAACCTTGCCGTAGCTACCGGCGTAACCTGGCTGATCGGTTTTTTGGATGCTCTGTTTTATCCGCCGCCAGCGACTACCGGCCACCTGGGCAAATGGACTCCAACCATCGAATGGCATCCGGATTTCGTGGCATTTCGAGTTCACTTCCGGTTGCAGTAAACCCGCACATCTGGTTGGGAAATTCGGCGCTTTTCCGATTCAGGCGGCTGCAAGCAGGCAATCAGGCCCTTTCGCCCGTGCCTTTTGGGGTGTCCTCTAAGGATCAAAGGATAATCGATCCGGCTACTTCCATCCTTCCCATTTCCCCCGAGCCCTCTTACCCTAACCGGCCCTGCAAGTCACATCGATGCTGTGAAGCAAATCGTGACCCGAAACGGCCATGACCGGATCATCAGTCCGTACATCCTGCCAACGGGACGGTAAAAATGATCCGTCCGGTGAAGTACAGGTTGATTTTCAAGGCGATAAGATTTGTTGACCTATAGTTTAGCGCGAGACGTCCCCGCCGAGCGTCCCCCTCGGCCGGAGGCTTCGGGCTGGTTGGAAAAATTTGGGATTTTGGGTTGCAGGTCAGTTTGAAATTAGAAGCAGAGTGAAAATCTTGCAGCAGGTTCAAAGTCGCTGTAAGGTGCGGACTCATGAGTTGCTATTGCCGAGGCGCCCTTCACCGGGCGGATACGTAGAGACATCACATCGAACCCGGATAAAATAACAAGTGCCGCCCCGGAAATCGGGAGCGGCACTTGCAGCGTCTCTTCGCCGATCATCATCCATAACGACGGCAGAAAGACCGCAGCAGGAGCATGGAGCAACGATTATTTGCTGAGCACCATCCGGCGGACCTGCGTCGCTTTACCCACCTGCAATTTGGCGAAGTAAATGCCCGACGGCAATACATGTCCGGCATCGCTGCGCCCGTTCCAGGTGATGCTGTAGCTTCCGGCCGGTTGCACGCGATTCACCAGAGTCGCAACTTGCTGGCCCATCAGATTGTAAATGGTGAGCACCACGCGTTGCGGCGAACGCGTCTGAATGCGGTACCGTAACGTCGTTTCCGGATTGAACGGATTCGGATAGTTCTGTTCCAGCACAAAGGCTTCCGGCAGCGCAGCAACATCTGGATCCGCTACACCGGTAACAGCATCTGTGGACACAACCACCGTGCTCGCCACCACATCACCGGAGGGGGACACGCTACCTTCAACGATCACATTGGACCCTTCCTGAATGGCCGAATCGGTGAGAGGCACGTTAAACGGCCCCACAATCAGGGTGTTCTCCGTAATCTGCACCACCGTATTCAGCACGGTCATCTGGCCGTTCACAACCGCCTGCACCTGTCCCTGCATGGAAACCGGCTCTTCTTTTTCAACCCTTACGGCCAGCCAACCGCCGCCCATGTGCGCCACGGCTTTCACTTCCACCGTCTCACCCACGTTGAAATCGGCCAGGGTGATGGCATTCCCGTTTTCATCATAGAACTGGGTGTTGGCGTCGGTCAGAATCGGCGTCTGTTCCACCACGATCGTATCACCGGCGATCTGATTCAACGTGCCTTTCAGCTCCATGCCGGCGACAGGGCTGTCTTCCAGCTTGATGCGCAAGGCCAGATTCGTGCCGTCCGGCAACCGCCGTCCCTTGATTTCCACATAATCACCCACCTTCAAGTCAGCAAAGCTGATGGGCTGTTTTTGAGCGTTTAAAATAATGGTGTTGTCATTCACCAGAAATTCCAGCCCACCGGCATACACACGGCCTTCAGCGAGGCTGTCGATCGCTGCATTCACTTCCACTTCATCACTATAGCGCTCTTCCACCTTGATTTTTTCGGCGTACGGATTGCCGGCCTGCCGGACCAGCGCCTTGACTTCAACCACCATCCCCACCTGGAGATCGGCCAGGGTCAACAACGTCTTATCATGCCCCAGGACCACGGTGTTACTGTCCACATCGAAAACCATGTTGAACACTTTGATCGTGTTTGCCGTGAGTTCCTGGATTTCGCCCTTCACCTCAATTTTGGATTTGAACTCATCTTCAATCTTAATCCGCACCGCAAGCAAGGTGCCGTCATTTTGGCGGAAGGCTTTCACTTCCACATACAGCCCCACTTGCAAAGCGGAAGCATCCATTCTGGCGCGATCATCGCCCAAAATCACCGTGGTTGAATCCAGTTTGAACGTGAGGTTATCCACGACGAAAGAATCGCCGTCGAAGGATTCGATGATCCCTTTTACTTCCAGTTCATCCTTGGGCGAGTCTTCCAGGCTGATTTTCTTTGCCCAGAGCCGGCCGTCATTGCGATACTGCCCTTCGACTTCCACGATGGCACCCACTTCCAGCGCTGAAAAGCCGATGGGGCCCTCATAATCTTCGCCTTTGACTTCAGTGTTTTCATCCACCAAAAATTCCACCCCGGCGACGGTGATACTGCTGTCGGTCAGAGCCTGAATCGGGCCCTTCAGGTCGTATTCGCCTTCAAATCCTTCATCATCTTCCATTTGGATCCGTTCCGCCCAAATCTTTCCGTCATTGCGGACACGGCCTTGGATTTCGACGAAGTCACCTACTTTCAAATTAGAGAGCTGAATCATGCGCTCTTCGCGGTCCCGGATTTTTGTTGTGGCATCCACCCAAAACGTGATTCCATCCACGACCAGGCTGTCAGGACCGATTGCGCTGATGAATCCTTTTACTTCCACTTCATCGTCGTTGCCGCCCATTTTCTGTTTGACCATGATGCGCGTGGCAAGGATACTGCCGTCATCCTGAACCGTTCCTTTCACTTCCACCCACATTCCGGCCTTCAAATCCGAAGAGGCCAGATTCATGTTACCGCGCATGATCTGGGTCTGATCATTCACCGAAATCCATACGCCGCGGACTTTGATTTTCCCATCTTGCACATCGCTGATGACGCCCCGGATTTCGGTATATTTCATCCCCGGCTGAGCAGGGGCGCTACCATCAGCGGTGATGGTAATCGGCACGCGCACATCCAGTTTGTTTTCCGCGTTATCTTCAATTTCGATCCGCAATTCCCAATAAATCTGGTTCGGATTCACCGCGGACAGATCAATCGCGGCACTATACGTCCCGTCCATGTGGTTGACAAACGTACCGCGCAGTTCGATACCGTCATTACGAGCTTTTAGCCGGTATTCCATATCCTTCAAATTGGTGTAATCGATATCGGGACGGTTTACCAGAATGAACAGCGTATCGCTGGTGCTGAATGCCCGATCATCGCTGCTAAAATCGCTGCTTTTCGACAGCATGAAGGGCTGTTGGCTATAGCTCGAACCAAAGCTCAGGATTGTCGTAAAGACGAGTAGAATCGCCGTCAATCCCGTTTTGTACATCTTGTTCATAACAACCTCCTTGTGAAATAATGATACGACCTGTTGATTGATCCACTTCCGGCGCTTTCTATGTCAAATTCCATGCCACTGTTTTCTGCGCGTTCACATCAACTTCCTATTGCATTGTTTTCTAATAAGTTATCGAACACCAGACCAAACCCCGGCAGGACCGACGGAAATTCACACGGGGCCGATTGAGCAAAATATTCACACGCTGCACACTCCAATTGCGCAGAGTTTGCATTTGTCGCAGTGAAAGTTTTCGCAGCGTGACATCCCGATGGAAATCCCAGGTGCTGCAAATTTTGCTCATCCGGGTTTTAAAAGGTGTGAATATTTTGCGCAACAGCAAAGGGACCGGAATTTGGAGCTTACAGAAATGAAATTGAGGCGCGAAAGGGATCATAAATTTGAACAGGGTTGGCTTCCGACCTATCCCATTGTTTTTTAAAAAGCAAAGCCACATTTATCCATGGAATAGATATCGGCAGCTTTGAAATTTTATTAAGAAACTATCACCTGGCATTTTTTTTGTATTTGAATCAACCGAAGCACGGAAGTTGCAGTAATCCTCCCCTCAGCCCCCTGATGTAAGGCCGGTTCCTCACCGGCTGTCCCTCACAGGATCCCGACCAGACGTATCTGGTCGGGATTTTTTTATATGTCACATGCACCGCTTTAGCATCAGCCCGTCTCCACAAACCGGGCGCTACGCGTTTTCCCGATGTGCAAGGCTGCCCCGGTCCTGCGGATGGGATGTCCGGTTGCAGCGCCGGATATGCCGACACCGTCCGCTTTGGGCACATCATACCAGGAGCATCGGCCTTTCCGCCATCTTTTTACGGCCGTCCGGCCTCCAATAATGATTCGGCCAATGCAATTCGGCTGTGATGCGAGATTTTCCGCCGTTATCGGAACTTCGGTCGCCGCAAGGGTCGCGGTTCTTTCAGGCAAACCGTGAGCCCCCTCGGTAAATTTCTATTCGATAAGCCGTCGAAACACATTTTTCTTGCTTTCTAAACATGATTTTTCATTATTACTAAGTTGAAGCGTATGGGATCGTTTTCAGGAAACCTAAATTTGCAGGAGAAATTCCATGTTCCACAAATTCAAAACGTCGGTAATGCTGGGGTTGCTTGTCGGTCTGATATCAGGCTGCGCTTCATTCTCTACATTTCAGACTCCGGTTCCGTTAAAGGAAAATGAAGCCATGTTCGGATTGGGCGTTTCCGGTTTTGTCTCACCGGACGGCTCGGCTTTTGGCATTACGGATATTTACGGTCGCATGGGCCTGTCGGATCGTATGGATATCGGCCTCAAAGCGTTTGGCATCCCTTTGGGATTTCTCGGCGGCATCATGCTCGATGGCAAATACGCCCTCGTCCCGGGCAATACGACCGTGGCGTTTGACTTCGGCATCTCTTATTTTGCCATTGAAGACGCCCGGCTGACCGGATTTTATCCAAGTTTATTGGTCGGCAACGACCGTTTTTTTGGTGGGCTCAAATTAATCTATCTGTATGCCAGCCAGGGCATCAACTTGTTTGACGCCGAACCCATCGGGCAGGCTGAACTGATTCCGGGTGGCGTGCTGGGGCTTGCGGTGGGGAGAAAGAACAAAATGATGCTGGAGGTCAATTTTTACCGTTTTCCGGAAGGCGATCTGGTCATGTTTCCCGGCATCGGTTTTCAATTGCGTTTCAAGTAAGGAAGATCGTCAAATGCAAAACGGGGCGGCCTTTTCGGCCAGCCCCGTTTTGGTTTCCGAACAACCGGCTGTCATATCAGGTCATTGTTCCAGGGTACTCAAATCGCCCACATCCTGTCCCAGCGCCTGGGCGCGGAGCACGCGTCGCATGATTTTTCCGCTTCGCGTTTTCGGAAGCGAATCCACAAACGTGATGCTTTCCGGCCGCGCGATGGGGCCCAATTCATGCACGACATGCTTTTTCAGCTCTTCTTCAAGGTCGGGGCTCCCCTCGTATCCGGCGCGCAGGATCACATACGTGTGAATGGCGTTGCCCTTGACGTCGTGAGGCAATGCGATCGCCGCGGCTTCTGCCACCGCCGGATGGCTGACCAGCGCGCTCTCCACTTCCGCCGTGCCGAGCCGGTAACCGCTGACTTTGATCACATCATCAATGCGGCCGATGATCCATACATAGCCGTCTTCATCGATACGCGCCGAATCACCGGTTTTATACCAGCCCTGTTTCTCGAAATCTTTCCAGTACACTTCTTTATACCGATCCGGATCACCATAAATCGTGCGCGCCATGCCGGGCCACGGCTTTTTAATCACCAGAAAGCCTTCCTCACCGGGCGGTACCTCCTTTCCGTTTTCATCCACGACGGCGATCTCATTGCCGAAAAACGGCTTTGTCGCAGAGCCCGGTTTCAGTGGAGTGATCGGCAAGGGCGTAATCATAAATCCGCCGGTTTCCGTCTGCCACCAGGTATCCATAATGGGGCATTTTTCATGGCCGATCACGCGGTAGTACCAGCGCCATGCTTCCGGGTTGATCGGTTCGCCTACCGATCCCAGCAGGCGCAGCGTGCTTAAATCATGCCGGTTGGGCCAGGCTTCACCGAACCGCATCAGCCCGCGGATGGCGGTGGGTGAGGTGTAGAGAATGGTGATTCCGTATTTCTCAATCATCTGCCACCACCGGTTTGGATACGGATGATTGGGCGCTCCCTCATACATCATAATCGTGGACCCGTTGATCAGCGGGCCATATACGATATAGCTGTGCCCGGTAATCCATCCCGGATCGGCGGCGCACCACCAGCGATCTTCATCTTTAATATCAAACACAAACTTGTGCGTCGTTGAGGTGTAAACTGCGTATCCTCCATGGGTGTGCAGAACGCCTTTGGGCTTGCCGGTGGTGCCGGACGTGTACAGGATGAACAGCATGTCTTCCGCGTCCATGACTTCGGTTTCACATTTTGGGCTTGCCACCGGAAGCGCCATGAGATCGTGCCACCAGAAATCGCGGTCGTTTTCCATATAGACATCATGCCCGGTACGTTTCACCGTGATGCAAACCTCGATCGTAGGCGAACGCTCTATGGCTTCATTGGCGATTTTTTTCAAATCCGTGATCTTGCCCCGCCGCCAGCCGCCATCCGCAGTGATCAGCACCCGGCTTTTGGCATCTTGAATCCGCTCCGCAAGGGCTTCAACGCTGAATCCGCCGTACACCACGCTGTGTGCCGCACCGATTTTCGCGCACGCCAGCATGGCGATCACCAGTTCCGGAATCTGCGGCATATAAATTGTCACGATCTCGCCCTTTTTAACGCCCATGCTTTTGAGCACATTGGCAAATTTGGACACCTCACGATTGAGAGCATGGTAGGAATAGGTTTTCACATCACCGGGCTCCCCTTCCCAGATAATTGCCAGCTTATTCCGGCGCCAGGTTTTTAGATGCCGGTCAATGGCATTGTGAACGATGTTGATCTTGCCGCCGACAAACCATTTGAAAAAAGGAGGGTTACTATCATCCAGGACTTTGTCCCACTTTTTAAACCATTCCAGATTTTCCGCCTGCTCCGCCCAGAAGCCTTCGCGGTCCTCAATCGACCGCTTGTACAGGGAATCATAATCCTTGATATGGGCTCTTTCCACCACTTCCGGCGAAGGATAGTAAATTTCTGCGCTTCCCTGCGCCGACTTGTTCTTTTTGTTTTTGCCCATAGAGCCTCTCCTCTGGTTAAAATGATCGGTTCCTGCTTACTCCCGGATCGATTCGATGCTTTGCGATTAAATCTGTTTAAATTATAGTGCGCATTAACAGGGTTTGAAGAAAAGTGAGTCACTTCGAATGGAACCGCTGTGGCCTTACATGGCTCACGACGAATGCGTTGGATGATGGTAATATTAATAGCGGAGTTTTTCTTTCGCAATAAAAATTGACCAAATGCACAGAACCGGTTTCGCTTTTTGATTGCCGGAAGTGGAGACAAAAAATCGGCGTCGGGGAAAAACATCTCTGAGATGGATGCCCCGCCGTTTCAACGGGCCATCCGGCGTCGGGATGCGAATGAATTCAAACGGCCAATGCTCTGAAAAACACCAGATTATTCACCGGTCGGATTTCCCGTTTTTCACTGCAATGCCAGGCGCATTGATTTTCCCTTTCGGCGCCATTTGGAACGGCGGTGGTTTTGCTTTCGCCATAGCCCGTTTCCGTCCCGTTATCGCGGGCGCAGCCAAAGAATCGGAAAGGAGTCCCTCAAACGAATAACCGGCCGATCAGACTGCACGATCCGGCAAATCAGCGAGAGAGAGCAGGAACACCCGCCCTTCATTCCGTTTGCCGGGCCTTCTCGCCGTTGAGACGTTCGTAAAACCGAACGATA
>WFVT01000306.1 GCA_015491485.1 Candidatus Zhuqueibacterota bacterium | reverse complement strand
TGAGGCCACAATTTGATAATCCCCTTGCTTCATCTGAAAACTGGCAACGGAGAACAACATTTTTGCAGACCGGGCATCGTTCAAATCGGTCGCATAACTGGACGCTTTCCAGGTACGGCTTAAAACCTGCTTTTCATTTTTGAAAATATGGATGGTTAAATTGAGATCAGCCCGCAAAACCGTGTCGCTTGCTGTGAATGTAAACTGACTTCGCGGGATGGCAAAATAGATTTCTGCCAGATTGATGGAATCATTCACCCGGAATTGCGCCATATCCACATAATAGCCGATTTGTTTTGGAGGCGGGGATAGGGTTTGCGATTGCAGCGCCGCCGGCAGCCAGCCCCACAGACAGGCCCAAAATAGAAAGCCCCGCAGAAACAGCCAGTGCGGGGATTTCGATTGTATCCAATTCATGCTCGACAATCCACGTTATGCCCCACGCGATTTGCAGCACCCGATTTGTACTGCAAAATTAAGGCAAATTTGTCAATGTTGCAATATTAAATATTCGCCCCCTCTGCCTTTTCCTGCGCTTCTTCGGTCTGCCCCTCGAATTTCACCGACACCACCTTGGATATGCCGGGCTCTTCCATGGTGATGCCGTAAAGCTGATTGGCGGCGCTCATGGTGAGCTTGTTGTGCGTTACCACGATGAATTGAGTGCGGTCGGAAAATTTCTTCAGCGCGCCGGTGAACCGGCGGATGTTGGCGTCATCGAGCGGCGCATCCACCTCATCGAGGATGCAAAACGGACTGGGCTTGACCAGATATAACGCAAACAGCAGGGAAATGGCGGTCAGCGCCTTTTCACCGCCGGACAGCAGGGCCAGTGAGCCGACCTTCTTGCCCTTGGGATTGGCCTCAATCACGATCTCCGCTTCGAGCGGATCGTCGCCGTCCATGCGCAGGTCGGCGCTGCCGTTTTCAAAGAAGCTCTTGAACACCTGAATGAAATTCTCGCGCACTTTGGAGAACACGCTGCTGAACCGCTCATAGGCCGTATTGTTGATGACCCGGATGGTTTCCTTGAGGTTTTCTTCCGCTTTCAGCAAATCCTCTTTTTGCGATAGCAGAAAGTCAAGCCGCTCTTTTTCGGTTTCGTAATCTTTCAACGCCAGCATATTAACCGGGCCCATGGTGCGCAGTTTTTGTTTCAGCTCATTGATGCGCTGGCTGGCTTTGTCGAGATCGATTTCGTCCGGAACCGGGTGCGTTTTCAAGTCGATTTCATAAGCCTCTCGAATATGATCCAATAAATTTTTCTCATCCATCTGCAGTTTGGAAATGCGCAGCTCCATTTCGTGCACACGCTCAGAAATTTCGTCGCGCTCGGCGCGCACCTTGCGTAACGCCTTGTCTCGCTCTTCGAGCTGTTCCTTCCGCTGCTGATATTCGCGTTCGATTTCCGCGATGACCTCTTCCAGCTCCTTGCGTTCGGCAAAATCATCCTGCAACAAGTCACGCAATTCGGCGATGCGCTCATTCAGAGTTTCGATGACCTCCTCCGCATTTCGGATCTCCTCTTCCCGTCGTTTGATGGTCTCCTCGATTTCGCGCTCGGTTTTCAGCAATCGCTCCAGCGCTTGTTGATCGTTGCGCATCTCGGCTTTACGAGTTGCCAGCTCCAGGTGGATTGTTTGTACGCGTTCTTCCGCTTCGCGAAGCTCGACCTCCAGGGCTTCCAGAGCCTGCTGATACGCCGCATAGTCTGCTTCAATTTCCTGCTTTTGGATTTCAAACTGCTCAAATTGGGGGCGCAGTTCGTCCAGCCGGGCGACCAATTCGCTTTTTTGTTCCTTTAAAGCGGCGCTTTCCTGACGAATCGTCTCAATACGTTCTTCAGACCGCTGCTGTTCTACGCGCGCCTCACCCAGAGCCACCTCGGCGTCCTGCAGCAACCGCACTTTTTTCTGCTTGTCTTCCTCCAGCGCGCGGTTTTTCTCCTGCAGTTCTTTCAGTCGCTGCTCATTGCTATGCAATTGATCTTGCAGCTCGGTCAGTTCGCTTTCGAGATTACGGATTTCGTTTTCCAGAGACTCAATGATGGCCTTGCGCCCGACCAGGCTGGCCTCGGCTTCTTCGCTGTCGCCGCCGCGGATGGCACCCCACGAGTAGGCAACCTCACCATTGAGGGTGACCACAGCCACCCGGCTGTCGGAGAGCCGGCTGGCAATGTCCATCGCCGCATTGAGATCGCGGGCAATGAGCACGTGCCGCAGCAATGTTTGCAGCGCTGGCCGGAAAGTTTCGGACACGTTGACCAAATCAGCAGCGCGGCCAACCAGTCCGGGATGCGATTTCACAGTTTCCAGCAACGGTTGGTCGGCCTCGCCGTTTTGCCGGATACGCTCCAACGGCAGGAAGGTCACCGCGCCCTTGCCCTCGGTTTTCAGCAATTCGATGGCCTGCACGGCCTGCTCCGAGCCCTGCACCACCAGCGCCACGGCCGCCTCACCCAGCGCCACTTCGATGGCCTTGCGGTAAGCATCATCCACGCTGATCAAATCGCCTACGGTGCCGTGACAGTCATCGCCAAGACGGTTTTCCAGCAGCAGGTGCCGCACGCCCTCGGGATAATCCTCGTACGTCTCCACGAATTTGCGCAGCAGGCCGGCGCGCTCTCGACGCGCCTGGATTTGTCCTTTCATATCCAAAACGCGATTGCGCTGATTTTCGATCTCATGGCGGATCCGTTCGATTTCCCGGTCGATGACCGCCCGGGACTCGTCGATCTCGAACAGGGCATCCTGCAGGTTTTGCTTTTGCGCCTCAAGTTCGCGGATTTTGTCTTCGGTGCGGTTCTGGCGCTCCTGAAGCTCTTTGGTTTCCTGAGCGAAGCTCTCCAGTTGCCGATCGATGTATTCAACCTGCGTGATAAGTTTTTCGTGTTCTTTTTGCGCATCGCCGATGGACTCCAGGCGCAGCAGGCGCGCTTCTTCCAGTTTCTGGCCTTCCTGCCGCTTGGCGGTATATCGCTGCTTGACTTCATCCAGCGCAGCTTGTGCCTTTTGAAACTCCGCCTCCACCTCTTTCAGCTTTTGCTCGGCCTCGGCCAGATTTTGATGCAACTGCTCTTTTTCCTCATCCAGGGTTTCCTTGCGCTGCTGTAATTCTTCAATATCGCGGCGGGCACGGACGCGCGCCTGTTCGGCCGCTTTGACCCGTTCCTGGCTCACCAGAATTTCTTCCTCTTTCTGTTGCACGCGCAGACTGTTGGCGTTCAGGTCGTTGCGGCGGGCATTCAGTTGCCGCTCCACCTCCAACAACTGCACCTGCCATTCTTCAATCTGGGCTTCTTCTCCGGCGAGCTGGCTGGCCACCTCCTCGCGTTGACGGCGCATGTGTTTGAAATTTTCCTGAAGCGGCCCCAATTCTTTCTGAATTTTCGCCAGATGAAAAGCAGAATAATCCAGCTCGAGTTGCCGCAGTTCCTCGCTCATGTCTTTGTAGCGTCGGGCTTTCAGTACCTGCCGCCGCAGACTGTTAACGGTCTTTTCCACCTCGCTGATGATATCTGATAGCCGGATCAGGTCCTGCTCGGTGGCTTCCAGCTTGCGGAAAGCCGCGCGGCGGCGCAGTTTGTATTTGGTCACCCCGGCCGCTTCCTCAAAAATCTGGCGCCGCTCTTCCGGCCGGCCATTGAGGATTTTTTCCACCATATTCAGCTCGATCACCGAATAGGCGTTCGGGCCGACGCCGGTGTCCATGAACAGGTCGAGAATATCTTTCAGGCGGCACACGGAATTGTTGAGCAGGTACTGGCTTTCACCGCTGCGAAACAGCCGCCGGGTAATCACGACTTCGGAGTACTCGATCGGGAGGACGTTGCGGTTATTTTGAATGGTGATGGATACTTCCGCCATGCCCAGCGGTTTGTGATTGCGCGTGCCGTTGAAGATTACGTTCTGCATGGAATCGGAACGCAGCACGCCGGCTTTCTGTTCGCCGAGGACCCAGCGGATGGCATCCACAATGTTGCTCTTCCCACAACCATTGGGGCCGACGATGGCGGTGATGCCATCGTGAAACTGAATTTCGGTTTTTTGCGCAAACGATTTAAACCCAAACAATTCCAGCCGTGAAAGATACACAGTTCCTCCCGTTTCTTTATTTCAGTAAATCCTGATAATAGGCGAAATAATCCAAAATCGCTTGAGTCTGTTGGAAGTATATGATGAGGCCGCCTCCGATGAACACCAGCAGCATCACTAAAATCAAAGCCGCCCGGGGGGCCGGAATCAAATACAACACCCGGATTCCCCGGTAAAGCCGTAGCATGTGCCAGATGAAAAACAGGCCAACCACGGTCAGGCCAATATTGAAAAAGCCGGGCTGTTCCACCAGACGGTAAAAAATCGGTGCAATGGGCGACAACACGATATAATTGCTGCCGGTCCAGAACATCAGCGTCAGGTACTGAATCATGGGCAACGATTCATGACGAAACATGGAGATAATCCGCAGAAAGACGGCGAACAGACTCAGGGTCAGCAGGTATAGCGCCGCCACAACGGCAATCAGCACCCCGGGATTCCAGGCCAGCCATACAAATATTTCTTTCAGAGCAACGGACGGCGCCAAAAGATCAATGATTTCATTGAAAATGAGTTGATCTCGTAAGGACCACACCCATCCGGCGATGATACACCCCCAGATCACTCCTTCGATGATGCCGAGCAAAAACGTCAAAAATGCCGGCACTTTGCGGTTTTCACGGATATCCATATAAAATCCGTGCGGATGGATAAATATACGGCGGAGATGGCCGCGAAGCCGTTTATCGCGCCGGAGGAAAAATAAAAAGATCAAAATGACAGCGACCCCTACGATGGTAAAGACCGGGGTGTGGATGGCCGGGTTGGGGGTTGGAGAGATGTGCGGCGGCCGATCTTGCAGATGATAAGCGGCAACCATCTGAAATCCTATCCGACGACGGCCGTCCAGAGTCATCAGGCCCGCCGGAAACAGATAAGGCGGCCTGACCCGGTTAATGAACAGAGCCGGCCGTTCGCATTGCCAGTCGGC
>WFVT01000305.1 GCA_015491485.1 Candidatus Zhuqueibacterota bacterium | reverse complement strand
TTTACATCCCGGGGCCGCCAGTTTTTTACATCCACGCCGAAAAACGGGATGGCGCGCGGTCCGGCCCAGCCGACCAGCCGGCGGGGCTCGCGCTGCGGATCCCGGCCTAAAATCACAAACAGCCGGCCATTGGGCGGCCAGTGTCTCTGCAGCGAGGGATGAACCCGCACCTCAAAACTGATTTTCTGGCTCGCATGTGCTGAAACCGCAGCGGCTGCGAGAACAAGCACAGCGAACATCATGGTATGGCGAAATCGATATAACCTCATGAGGTCCCTCATCTCGCGTTTGAATTCAGCCATTTCGAATTTGCGTGATTGTATCCGTACGGTGAAAAGCAGATCGGTAATAGCACCCCATGATTCTGCACCTTGCAAAGGTTTTGAAGCCACCGCAAGGGTTTTCACACCGCTCCCAATTTCATGCTTTTTGGCAGCCCGAAAAATCCCCAATGTTTCCCATTACCCCGAAGGCCTCCGGCCAAGGGGGCGCTCGGCGGGGACGTCTCGCGTTAGGTTGCAATGTCAGCGAGGATGTCTTCGCGTTCTGAAAATCAGCCTGTACTTCACCGGACGGATAGTGTGATTCCATTCCACTTCGATGGTGGCCCGAAGCATTGCCCCCGGTTGAAAAACATCGAGCCGTACTGTGATGGCAAAACGCTGCCAATATATAGCAAATCCGCTCCAATTCCCACAAAAATGAACCGAGCGCGAAAATTCCGAAAAAAATTCCGGCATGTGTAACAAACGTCCGGCTTATCCGTCTTCAAAACGGATATGGATGAGCGGCAGTTTAAAACTCTCGTGCACCGGCACAAGGACCGGGTTTACCGGTTTGCGCTGTACATGTTAGGGAACCGGGAAGACGCCGAGGATGTGGTGCAGGATGTGTTTGTCCGCCTGTGGCGACAGAGGCCGCCGCAGCAGATTCGGTCGTGGGAAGGTTGGTTGATGCGGGTGACGCATAATCTCTGCGTGGATCGGTTGCGGCGGCGGCAGTTCGAACAGCGCAGGATGATGCCGCTGGAACATGTCGCCAATCCGGATTCGCTGATGACCCGGGTGCCGGTCAACCCTGATCCTTCAGCAGAAGTGGAGCGGAATGATGTCCGCCGATACCTTCTGCAGGCCATCCGGCGGTTGCCGGATCCACTGCGGGCGGCGGTGCTGCTGCGAGAAATCGAAGGCATGCACTATCAGGAAATCGCCGACGCCATGCAGGTGCCGCTACACAGTGTGAAAGCCTATTTGCACCGCGCCAGAAAACAGCTGCGAACCGTTTTGAAATCCTATTTTCATCAAACCGCGGAATGAACCCATGACGTGCAAAAACACCGAGCGCTATTTGGAGACGCTGGAAACATGGCCCGACCGTTTGCCGCCGGAACTCGAGCGCCATCTGCAACATTGCCGCCGTTGCCGCGAGGCGGTTGCCGCTGAAAAGGCGCTGCGCACCGGGTGGGCCGAGCTGCGGCACATCAAGTGCCCTGAACAGGTCACGGAGCGCATCTTCCAGAAAACTCTCGGCAAACAGCCGGACGCCATACTGCAAAAAAAGACGGGATGGTGGCAGGACTGGCTGACGG
The DNA here is from genome assembly GCA_015491485.1 of Candidatus Zhuqueibacterota bacterium. Taxonomy (GTDB): domain Bacteria; phylum Zhuqueibacterota; class Zhuqueibacteria; order Zhuqueibacterales; family Geothermadaptataceae; genus Hydrothermovivens. The sequence goes on along the minus strand of WFVT01000305.1, from coordinate 14,052 downwards.
CTCTGGTACCCCGCCCGGCCTTTGCCGCGTGGATGCTGATGATTGCTTTCATCAGCGGCGCCATGTGGCTGACTTACCGCTACCAGCCGACGGAGACGTCGCCGCTGCCCCGGGCGGAGGTACGGCAAACCCGGGAAGATATCGAATACGCCCTTTCGATTCTGTTCTCCACCCTGCGCAAGTCTGAAAGCGTGACGCGCGATCTGGTGTTCCGGCAAAAGCTGCTGAACACCACAAAACGCAGTCTAAAAATCGCTTTTCCGAATCAACATAATGAGGGTGAGATATGATGCGAAACAACCCTGTATCTGCGTTGCTGCTGACGGCAATGTTCATGCTGCATCCGTCCGCACCGGTGACGGGACAGGAATCCGAAGCGTACAAAAACCATCCGGGATATATCGATCTGTCTCTGGTGGAAAGTCTTGGTGAGCCGGAAAAATCGGTGGAAATCTTCTTGACGCCCGGATTGGTGAAACTGGTTTCGGCCCTGGACGAAGACCAGGAACTGGAGTCGGTGCTGAAAAAGCTGGTCATGATCAAAGTCTATACCTTTGCGGTGAACCGCTCCAACCGAAAAAAGTTCGAGGACAAAATGAATGAACTGCGCAAGCGGCTGACAAAATCGCAGTGGCTCAAGTTTATCAATGTCAAAGAGGATACCAACCGGACGGAAGTGTATATCCGGGAAACGGATGATGAGATTCAGGGGCTGACCATTCTGTCCCTGGAAGATCGCGAGGTGACGTTCGTCAACATCGTGGGCGTCATCGATCTGGAATCGATCGGTAAGCTGTCGAGCAGATACCATATCCCCCAGTTGGATTCATTGCGGCAACAAAAACGGGAGGAGAAACCATGAGGCGCATGCTCCGTGTCGGGCTGATGGTTGTTGCTTTTTTCGCGGCAACGGCTGTGCATTCCAGGGAACTCGCGGATATCGAAAAATGGTTCTTGGAGGCCTATGGCACTGCTGCTTTGAAGCGTACGGTGCAGCTGAAGTTCGGCGGTACGCTGGCGAATCTATTGACCCGTTTTGGAACTGCCCACTATCTTGACAAATACGATACGGTGACCGTCGAGCGGATTGACCACGTGGGGATTCAGGTGTATGAATTTCGTCAGCGGCCAAAGCGTCGAATTCCCGGGATGGTGCAACAGCGCTTGCAAACAGCGGCATGGGAGTTGCTGCTGAATGTTCTGGATGAAAATGAGCACGTACAAATTTATTTGCGGAGCGGCAAGCAGGGCGGCACCGGACTCCTGTTGATTGCGCAGGACGAGAAGGAGCTGGTCAGTCTGCGGTTGGAGGGACGGTTCCGGCTGAATCCGGTGCAGCCATGATAAAACCAAAGGAGCGGAGGCGTACAAATACGGGCCGGGCAGCCAACCTGCTACTGCCATGCGGTTTTAAAACATTTTGCGTGAGCGGCAAAGCCGGTTGCGCCGGCGCGGTGTTCCGCGTTTTCGCGATTCCGGCTACTATTTGGCAAGCTTATGCGCGTAATACCGGATCACATCAAACGCGGCTTCGATCTCCGGCCGGTGCGTGCGGAAGCTCAAAATACAGGTGCGAATCACAAATTGCCCCTTGAGCATGGTACTGGAAAGAAACAGCTTTTTGCTGTCATTGATCGCTTTAAGCAACCGCCGGTTGAACTCATTGATGTCGCCGCGCGGCGGCCGGTACCGGAACGCCGTCACGGTCAGCTCTGGTTGATTCAACACCTCAAAATTCGGCTCGTTCAGAAACTTTTGGTACAACGATTTGGCCAGATCCAATTTCTCCTGCAGGGCTTTCCGAAACGTGCTTACCCCATATAATTTGAGCGGCAACCACACCCGCAAGCCGCGGTTAAACCGCGACAGCTCCGGCGAGTAATCCGCCGGGTTCACCTCCCCTTCCGGCACCGAATGATCCTGCAAATACTCCGCTTCCAGCATGTGCGCTTTCCGCAGCCGTTCGCCGTCTTTCACTACGAGACTGCCGGTGCCATAAGGCACAAACAAGCCCTTGTGCGGATCGAGCACCACCGAATCGGAACGCTCGATGCCGTGCAGTTTCTGCTTTCCCTCATCGGTAAGCCGGAAGAAGCCGCCGTACGCACCATCCACGTGGAACCAGAGGTCGTGCTTCTGCGCCAGATCGGCCAGGGCATCCAGCGGATCGATGGCGCCGGTGTTGGTGGTGCCGGCATTACCCACCAGCAAAAACGGTTTCAAGCCCCGCCGCCGGTCGGATTCGATCGCCTGCTCAAACTGTTCCGGGATGGCTTTGAACTGCTCATCGACATCCAGCACGTGGATTTGCTTTTCCGGAATTCCGGCCAGCATGGCGGCTTTCATCACGGAATGATGCGTTTGATTGGACATATAAACGGTGCCCCGGCACAAATCATCGCCCAGATAATGTTTACGTGCGGCGACGATGGCGCTGAAATTGGCCAGGGAGCCGCCGCTGGTCAGAATGCCGCGGGCAGTAGGCGGATAGTCCATCCAGCGGGCGAACCAGTCGAGCACATTGGCTTCCAGGCGGGACAGCGCCGGAGCCGCGAACCACACACCGGCATACCGGTTGGTGGCGGAGGCGATGAAATCCGCCAGCGCGGAGGCATACAATCCCCCGCCCGGGATGTATGCCATGTAAGACGGATGGGGCGTATTGATGGATACAGGAATCACGCGATCCATGAGAAAGCGCAACAACGGCTCGAAATCGCTGCCGTCTTCGGGCGGGGCTTCCTTCAGTTCACGCGCCACCGCTTCCGCACGATCCAAATTGGAGCGTGGAGCATCCGGCAGCTTCGCGAGGTGCTCAATCACGGCGTCCAGAACGAGTTGCCCCGCCTGTTTCATGATTTCCGGCTGATATTCCAACTGCATCATTTGCCATCCTTTCCCACCGCTTTCACGAACATGTTCACTCATGTCTTCTTCTCCATCTGTCATGAACAGGCATTGCCATAAAAAACCCCATTTTGAAAAATGGATATTTCCATTGGCCGGCGTCACAGTGGAGGGTCATGCGGAAGAGGGAACCGTCATCACCGGAACCGGGGGACTTTCGGAACAACTCCCCCGCCCCGCTTTGACGGCGCGTATCCTCTCTCGCGAAACCGGCCCGTTTCCATATTATGGCAGGATGCCCTTCCAATGCAATCTATTTTTGTGTCCTGCATGCTAACAGATTTTTTTATAAGATTGAAAAAGTGTAAAGAACGTTTAAACCATCGCCGAATTCTACCGGTAGCCTGCCATCCGGTTCATTTATGGAGAAACAGATGATCCGTTTTTTCAACGGCCGCTCACATTCACAGGAAGGATCGCTTTGCATCCATTTCACAACCGTTTGAATCCCGGGCAGGCAAGCATGCGATTTTGCAATGTTGGGAATCATCTCCAATCACCGATTGCAGGATGACATCATGGCGTGCAACTGCAAAAAAAAGCGGCGTTATGTTCTGGCCTCCCCTTCAGCACGGTTTGAGACCGACACGAAACATCCGGAATCTGCCGCTCGGCACCGGTTGCCGGCCATCCCCTACCGTGCCCGGTTGGAGATCTGCCGCCAATGCGAGCATGTGAAATATTTTCTCTGGCGGCCCCGTTGCGGCATTTGCGGTTGCTTCATGGAAATCAAAGCCGGCATCCCCGGGATGCACTGCCCGTTGGGAAAATGGTAGCCGCGCCGTCACGATGGCCCGGTTTTCCTTCCGCGGGCACGTTGCCTGAAGACAACCGCAAGCAATAAAGCCAGCATAAGCGCAAGCAGATACAGGCCGATAAAGGTCAGTTGAATCGCCACCGAAGTCGAGAGGCCGATTGGATTTTGCGGATGCATGACCAGCGCCGCCCGATAGACGGATATGACCATAAACGCGGCAAGCAGGCCATACAGCCACCCGCGGTGGCGTTCCGGCAAGACCGGAGCCAGCAAGAGAACGAGGCCGAACGCGACCACGACTTTCAGACTCGCCTGCACGCGGGGCTCTGCCCAGAAAACAGCCCCCCAGTTGATTTTGGCCGACAGCAGACTGGCCGTGAACCCCAGCGCATAAAACAGCATGCCCACGCGGCCCAGCGCTTGCAGCCATACATGCAGCACCGAAAGGCCGGTGATTCCCACCATCATGCCGAGAATGCCGGCGAGGATCAGCACGGTCATGCCGGTCCAGGTTAATGCGACGTGCACATACACGGATTTGATGCCGCTGCCGAGGCTGCGTTCCACCGGTGAAATCCAGAGGAGCAGCGCCGCGGTCAAAAAAAGCACGCCGAAATAAGTCCACCATTGCCGGTTGTTCGAGAGGATAGGCATGGCAGCTCCGGTGATGTTGGCCTTGCGTTTAATCCCGAAAAAATAGTCGGTGAATATACTACAAGCATTGATTCACCACAAAGAACACGAATCGCACAAAGCGATGTTGTCACTGAATTGATTGATTTCTGATGTATTATGAATCCATGCCCTGCAATAAAATCTCTCGCAGAGAACGCAGCGTTCGCTGAGGTTTTGATTGGACATTTTGTAACTTTTCGATGATTTCCTATCATTGCGAACCTACGCCAGCGGGCGGCGGCAAGGCAATATATGGCTGGGAGATCGCCACGCGTCCGCTGGACGCGGACGCTCGCGATGACGGGCTTCGTTACAGCTTGCTGATAGCCCTGAATAGTTACGCAATTCTTATTCAAAATTCTCTGCGAACTCAGCGCCTCAGCGAGGGATTGGCTTAATCCGTCCCGAGATGGTCTCGATACCACGCCACGGTTTCGCGGATGGCAACTTCATGCGGTGTAACCTCGGCCCCAAACGTTTCTTCGAAGCGGCGGTGATCCACAATATACGGCTCCTCCCACGCATACAGAAGTTCTTTCAGCTCCCGCACCATGGGATCGAACCATCCAATGAGGCCGAGCATGGCCCTGCCCGCCACCCGCGTTTGGATCGGCCGGCCAATCTCTTTCTCAATCAGCGCCAGCATTTCACGGAGGGTAAGCGTCCGGTCTGCCGGCACGTGCCACGCACGGCCAAACGCCTCGTCGTGGTCGCTCAGGACAACCAGCGCCCGGGCAACATCATGAATATAGTGAAAAGTATGCGGCGCATCCAGATTGCCGAATAGGTTCACCGGTTTTCCGGCCAGCGCCGGACGGAACACCATTTCCCCGAGAAACGACTGCTTCACGCCCGGGCCATAAAAATCCGATGCACGGCCGATGGCAACCTGCACGCGCCCACTTTCATGTGCCTCCAATAGCAGGCGGGCCATCTCAGCGCGCACGCGTCCTTTTTTACCGGTGGCGGCATAGGGCAGGCCTTCGTGAATGGGCCGGCCCCCGGTTGGGCCGTACATGTAGAGATTATCGCCGAACACCAGGCGCGCCCCGGTCCGGGCCACGCCGTCGAGGATGCCGCGCGTGAGCGGCGGGAATTTCTCGGCCCATTCCAGATACGGCGCCATGGCGCAGTGGAACACCACCTGGGCGCCGTCGCAGGCGTGCGCCATGGCATCCGGATCGGTGGCATCCACGGCGATCACGTTGACGCTGTCGGGGAGCCCTGCCGGCCGGCGGCCGCTGCGGTTGAGCAAGGCCACGGATTCACCGCGGGCGAGCAGGACGTTTGCGACCGCCTGTCCAAGCTGGCCGCTCCCGATCACCACGTAAGGCGCTGAGGCATTTGCCATATCCATCTCCTTTGTCATTTACCATGAGCATATCAATTTCAAATCCCAAAAGCAAGCAAGAGATGCACCAGAGGTTATGAATTTCCTGCATTATTATGATTGGACTCGAAGCCCGACCCGAAAATCAAATAGGATGTTCTTCATGCACTGCCCCATCAAACAAACGGAAACCCATGATCGTGAGATTTACGGCAATGATGTGAAAGGGTTTCCGGCGCTGGCATATCTTTTCCACCAATGTGTCATTCGATCAGGAGCTATGACAATGAACGTTCTATGGCGAAACATGTTTTCGAGTTCGACGAAGTGGTTGTTTTGGATAATGTTATCGGCGACAATGCTGCTGTTTACGGACCCGACTCATGCACAGTTGGAATATCCGGGCAAGGTTGATATCCTCGGCTCCGAAGAGGTCGTGTTCCGGTGGAGCACGGATAGTTGTTCGACCGACAATATCCCCGATACCCCGCTTCGCTTGTTCCGCGATGCAGAAGGCAACATTCAGGTGATTCTCGGCCATTATACGAACTACCGGCTCGTCGGCCCCGATTTCAATTCTTTGACGCCGGACTGCAACAACGGACCGGTGATGAATTCCCATTACGACAGCGAACCCGCTCAATTCAACGATTACGAGTGGATCGCCGCTACCTATACGCTCGACGGCAAAACCATTTATGCTATTTTGCACAATGAGTACCACGGCAATGAGTATCCGAATCAGGTGAGCTGCCCGTCCGGTGAATACCAGAAATGCTGGTATAATGCGCTCACCTTCGCCGTATCCAGTGACTCCGGCAAAACCTATACGCACGCCCCCGCGCCGGATCATCTGCTGGCGGCGGCGCCCTATCAATACGTGCCCGACGGCGGTCCCGCCGGTATCTTCGGCGGCAGCAATATCGTGTATAATCCCGCCGATGGCTACTACTATGCCCTGATTCACCTCGAAGCCATCGGTCAGCAGCAAACCGGCGTCAGCGTCATGCGCACGCAGAACCTGGCCGATCCGGCTTCCTGGCGCGCCTGGGACGGCACCGGCTACACCGTGCAGTTTATCAATCCCTACAGAGACACAACGGCTGTGCCCGATGACCATATCGCGGCCATCATCGGTGACGGCAACATCGAGAAAATGGTCGCCAGCCTGACCTGGAACACCTATTTCCAGAAATGGCTGCTGGTGGGCGCGGCGCAGAAAAACAAGGTGTGGGGCATTTACTATTCGCTCAGTGACGATCTCATTCACTGGAGTGTGCGCAAGCGTATCCTGGCCGGAAACATGTTGGTGGATCCTAACGCGGATCCCACACAGGTGCGTCTGGCTTATCCGGCCGTGGTGGATCATGCCGATACCAGCCGGAATTTTGAAATCACCGGACAGGATGTTTATCTTTACTATGTCAAAATTTATCCGGGGAATGTGCTCGACCGGGAGCTGGTGCGCGTGCCGATCCGGTTCAACAAACTGCTGGTGACCGGGTTCACCGTCACGGGCAAAGGCGATTTGGAAGACACCAACCCGGGCGACGGCGTTTGCAAAACCTCCGCCGGATTGTGCAGTTTCCGCGCCGCGTTGATGGAATCCAATGCTCGGCCCACCTGGCTGGCCGATTCGCTGTTGCGCATTCATTTTGATCTGGCGCAGAACCGGCCTGTGACTATCAATCTCAAAAGCGCCCTGCCGGCAAGCCGGTATCCGGTGTACATCGACGGCTTCAGCCAGCCCAATGCCTTACCGAACAGCAACGGCTTCAGCCAGGGCATCAATGCCCAGCCGGTGATCGAGATCAACGGCAACGGTAATGCCGGTCTGGTGCTCAACGGCGGCAACAGCACGGTGCGCGGACTGATTCTGAACCGGCAGCTCGGAGCGGCTCTCACCATTCAAAGTGATTCCAACCAAGTGGAAGGATGTTTTCTGAACGTCGATTACTCCGGTTCGACGCTGCTTTCCGGAAGCAATCCCGGAATCCAGATTATCGGTGGTTCTTTCAACCGCATTGGCGGCACAACGGCAGCCGCACGCAATTTGATTCTGGGCGGGGTGGATATCATCGGGCCCAACGCCCGCGACAATGTGGTTCAGGGGAACTATATCGGCACCAATGCCGCCGGCACGGCCGGGCTGGACACCTGGGGAAATGGCGTCAGTCTGAGTGCCGGGGCACAGAACAACCTCATCGGCGGCACCGAACCGGCAGCGCGCAACCTCATTTCCGGCAACAGCCGTAACGGCATTGAACTGCGCGACAGCACCACCACCGGCAATCAGATCCTCAACAATTTCATCGGCACCGATCCTGCGGGCACGCAGGCGGTGGCCAACGGCAGTCCCGGCGTTACCCTGAGCAACGGCGCGCATCAGAATGTGATCGGCAAACCGGACGCCGGCAATGTGATTTCCGGCAATTCCGGAGGCGGCATTTGGCTGGATGGGGCTTTTCAAAGCACCATTCAGGCCAACTGGATCGGCACGGATACCACCGGAACCCTGGATCTGGGCAATCAGGGACCGGGACTGTATATGCTCGGCCCGGTGCACAGTACCACCGTCGGCGGCGCCAATGCGGGCGAGGGCAACGTGTTCGCTTTCAATGATGACGGCGGCGTGGTGATGCTGGGCAATGTGAAAACCGGCAACCGCATTCTGGGCAACCGCTTCTACGCCAACGACCAGCGCAGCGGCATCGACCTCGGCTACGACGGGCATACGTGGAACGATGCCGGCGACACCGATACCGGCCCGAACGACTGGCAGAATGCGCCGGAGCTGCAGTCGGCGGTGGCGGGGGCGCTGCAGGTGACCGGCAGCCTCAACAGTCTGCCCAATACCACCTTCCGCATCGAATTTTTCGCCAGCGATTCGTGCGATCCGTCGGGCTACGGCGAGGGCAAAACATTCCTCGAGGCGCGCGATGTGACCACCGATGCGGCGGGCAATGCCGCGTTCAGCCTGACGCTGAATACCGTGGTGCAGCCCGGACAGGTCATCACGGCCACGGCGACCGATCCCGGCGGCAATACGTCGGAGTTTTCCAACTGCGTGCAGGCGAAGCAGGCGGCGGAATTCACGGTGACGCCGGATTCCATTTCCAAAACGGTCAATCTGGGCCTTTCGGCGCAAGATACGGTGACGATCACCAACCGGGGCAGCCACATGCACACCTGGAAACTGAGCTGGCAGGCAGCCTGGCTGGCGGCCTCCGGCGATTCCGGGCAGATTGCCGGCGGCCAGCAGGTGAAAGTGGCGGTCACCCTGAACGCGGCCGGTCTGGCGGCGGGCGTGTACCGCGATACCCTCGCGGTCAGTCTGCCGGACAGCGGTGCGACCATCAAGCGCATTCCGGTGGGCCTCAAGGTGACGGCTGAACCCGATATCGTAATTTTGCCCGACACGGTGCGCATGCAGGCGCAGGTCGGGCAAAAGGACACCACGGCTCTGCGCATCGTCAATGCCGGCAGCGCCACTCTGACCTGGACCGTGGGTTGGGACTTTCAGAGTCAGTGGCTGTTCATCCCACAGAAAAACGGCGCCACGGCACCGGGCGATACCAGCGAGGTGACGGTCATCGCCAACGCCGGCAACCTGAGCGCCGGAACGTATCAGGGCGTGCTCATCGTAAATTCCAATGATCCGGACGAAGCCAGTCTGGATATCCCGGTGATTTTCGAAGTCACCGATCAGGCGGTTCAGCAGCCGGACGTCATCGTGACGCCAACGGAATTTCAGGTGGCGGTTTTTGCCGGCGACAGTACCGCGGATTCGCTGTTCATCGAAAACCGGGGAAATGCGCCATTGGACTGGGCTCTTCAGCATGCCGCCGATTGGATCAGCCCGGGCTTGCAGAGCGGTAGTCTCGCCCCCGGGCAGAAGACCGGAGTGAAGATCGGCTTTCAGGCAGGAAACCTGCAGCCCGGCGTGTACCGCGATACGCTGCAGGTGCAGTCCAATGATCCGCTGAAGCCGGACGTGGCGGTGCCGGTGCGCATGGAGGTTGCCGCCGGATCGAAGCCGCAAATTGCGGTGCAACCGGACAGCTTCCGGTTTTGGCTTGCACCGGGAGAAATCGATTCAGCGCAGTGGTTCATCCGCAACACGGGCACGGCGGTGCTGAACTGGCGCATTGACGGCGCCCTGCCAACGTGGCTCCGTCTTTCGGATACCACCGGCGCCGTACAGCCGGGCGATTCCGCGACGGTTCGGCTGTGGGCGCAAGCCGCCGACTCAGCGGCCGGCGAGATCCATGCGACCCTCACCATTGAAAGCAACGATCCACAAAAACCGCAATGGCCGGTGCTGGTGGCGCTCGTGGTGTACGACCCGGCAACGGCCTTCCGGGTGGAGCCGCCTGAAATCACGTTCCGTCTGGCTGTGGGGGATAGCTCGGAAGCGGCCGTGTGGTTGTACAATCAGGCTCCGACGGCCGCCGACTGGCAGGCCGCTGCCGCGGCGCCCTGGCTGAGGCTGTCCAGCACGCAGGGTCGGCTCCATGCCGGTGATTCCGTCCGGGTCTCGGTGATGTGCCTGGCGGCCGGCATGCAGCCCGGCGTGTACAACGACACCCTGCGGATTGCGATCCAGGCCGCGGGCGGTCTGCAGCGACATATACCGGTGCAACTGACCGTGACCGGGCCATCTTCGGCCCGGGACGGTGCTGCGGTACCGGCGACCTTTGCCCTGCTGCAAAATTATCCCAATCCATTCAATCCCGAGACCGTTATCCGTTTTGCGTTGCCGGTCAGCGCGGAAATCTCACTGACCATTTACGAAGTTACCGGCCGCCGCATCCGGCGATTGATGGAAGGACGGCAGAATGCCGGCTGGCACACGGTGGTCTGGGACGGCCGCGATGACCATGGGCAAGCGGTGGGAAGCGGTATTTATCTGTACACCCTGCTCTGGCATTCGCCCTCCGGGCAATCGTATAAGATCACTCGGAAAATGATTTTGATGAAATGATCCGGTGATGCAAACTCGTTCAAATGGTGACGGCGGCCGACGCCGTTTGCGGGAGGCGGCGAATTTGCCGCAGCCAGTTTCACCGCCGTTGCCATTTATTGTTGTGCCTGCGCTTATCATGCAAAACGTCCGGATGGTCGCGCTCCGAACTCGCGAAACGTCACCAAGCCCTCACAGGGGGCCGTCCCAAAACCTCCATTCAGCGTCATTCCCGCAAAAATGGGAATCGATAAAGGATTGTTTCTTCTGGAATGCCCCTTTCCGCGGGCAGGAGAATTTGGGGCCACTTCTGCTGTTTGTGGACGGTCCCCTTTGCTTCGTTCGTGCCTTTCTTTTTGCGTTTGGCTCTCCGCTGATCTACATTAAATTCTAATCTCGCCAACAACGCCTGTTTGGAATAGAACCCTGCCGACGGTAGGTCGGATAATCAAGGGAGGGAGCATTTATGCAAACCGTAATGCGTCAATTTGGGCTTGCCATTGGCTTGCTGTTGAGCGCGCAAATCGGCACGGCGCAAACGCCGCCGCTGTCGCCGCGCAATGCCAATTACACCATGGATGTCAAACTGGACACCGAAAAACGGATGGTGTACGGCAAGGAAATTCTCACCTGGCGCAACATCACTCAACACAGCACCGATGAGCTACAATTTCATTTGTATTACAATGCCTGGCGCAACGACAAAAGCTCGTTTCTGCAATCGGTGCGCTATATGGGACGCGATCTTTCGGATTACCGGGAAAACGACTGGGCCTATTGCGAGGTGAAGGCCATCAAAATCCTGCCGGAGGAAGGCTGGGCCGAAACCGACCTGGCGCCGACCATGGAATACATCCAGCCGGACGACGGCAATCCCGAGGACCGCACGGTGATGCGCGTGAAACTGCCGCGGCCCATTGGCCCGGGCGAGACCATCAAAGTGGAAATTGTGTGGGACCTCAAAGTGCCGCGCACCTTTGCCCGCACCGGTGTCCGCGGGGATTATTATTTCCTCGCCCAGTGGTTCCCCAAAATCGGCGTGTTCGAGGACAACGGCCGGTGGAACTGTCATCAATTTATCCAGACCGAGTTTTACGCCGATTTCGGCGTGTACGACGTGAAGCTGACCGTGCCCACCGGCTGGACGGTCGGCGCCACGGGACGTGAGATTGAGACCACCGACAACGGCGACGGCACCACCACACACCGTTTCTTTCAGGAAGATGTGCACGATTTCGCCTGGGTCGCGAGCCCGCATTTGAAAGAATACACCGACCGGTTCGAAGAGCCGAATCTACCGCCGGTGGATATCCGGCTGCTGCTCATGCCCGATCATGCCAGCAAGAAGGAGCGCTACTTCGAAGCCACCAAGGCAGCGCTGAAATATTACGGGAGCTGGTGGGGGCCCTATCCATACGGCCATGTGACGGTGGTCGATCCGGCGTACCGTTCCGGTTCCGGCGGCATGGAATATCCGACGTTTTTTACCGGCGGCACGCGCTGGCTGTCCCCGCGGGCGGCGCGCAGCCCCGAAGGCGTCACCGTGCACGAAGCCGGACACCAGTTCTGGTATGGCATTGTGGCAAACAATGAGTTTGAATATGCCTGGCTGGATGAAGGCTTCAACACCTATTCCACCACGCGGACGCTGGAAAAGGCCTTTCCCAATCCGGTGCTGGTACGGCGCTATTTTGAGGGCTTCATTCCGTGGGTGTTCGATAGCGTTCCGGTGCCCGAGCGCACGGTGGGCGCGGACCTGTACGATGGCTTCCGGTCGATGTTCAAGCTGGACCGGATGTCAAAGCCTTCCTGGCAATATGGCCCGGGCGCTTACCGGGACAATTCCTACAGCAAGCCGGCCATGATGCTGCGCACCCTGGAAAATTATCTCGGCTGGGAGACGTTTCAAAAAATTATGTCCACCTATTTTGAGCGCTGGAAATTCCGCCATCCGAAGCCGGAGGATTTCTTTGCGGTGGTGAACGAGGTGAGCGGTCGCGACATGAGCTGGTTTTTCGAGCAGACTTACAACAGCTCCAACGTGTTCGACTACGCCGTGGGCACGGTGAAATCGCGAAAAATCACGCCGCCGAAGGGCTACCGGGAGACGGAAGAGGGGCTGAAATTTTTCAAATCGGTAAAGGACGAATCGGATACCACGGAAGCCCGGTACCACACCACCGTGTTCGTGCGCCGCTGGGGCGAGGCGATTTTTCCCATCGAGGTGAAGATCACGTTCGAGAACGGCGACGAGGTGACGGAGCAATGGGACGGTCGCGAACGCTGGGCGCGGTTTGATTACGTGAAACCGGCCAAAATCAGCAAGGTGGAGGTCGATCCCAATAACGTGCTGGTCCTGGATGTCAACCACACCAACAATAGCTGGACGGCCAAACCGAAGGCGTACCGCGCCGCCGTCAAATGGAGCGCGAAATGGATGATCTGGCTGCAGAGCTTGATGGAGTTTTTCGCGTTTTTTTCGTAAATCCTTGTAGCACAAGCTTCCAGCTTGTGAAATCCTGTGCTTCGTCAGGGTAATGTTTAGTGGTTAAAAAACGTGAGCGTCTATCAGGAGGCTTTTAGGGAGAAAGGTTGGATGGCATCGAGATGTTTTTGTTCTTTTTTCTGGGTATGATAGAGTTCCCAGCGGAGCTGTAGATTCATCCAGAAATCCGGTGATGTATTGAAGAATTTTGCCAGACGCAAGGCCAACGAGGGCGAAATTCCACGTTTGCCATTCACAAGCTCATTGATAATTGGATAAGAAACGTGTAAAGAACGAGCAAGCTGCTTTTGTGTCAGCCGCATTGGGACCAGGAATTCTTCCTTTAACATGATTCCCGGATGAGTCGGTTCTCTATGTGTTGGGATACGAACTATTCTATTGAACAAGCGCTCTAAATTTGGTTACAATTTTCTTCCAAAGATTTGGAGAACATTTGCCAATAACCGTAATTACGTCAGCCTGCCTGAGAGTGGCTATACGATCGATCTTGATGACCGAATCGATTCTTAAACCTGTGTCCTTAAATCAGAAATGGGAATTTAATCAGAATACTATCCCATGAATTCATTGTAAGCTTTGATCCTTTTTCAAATGATCCTGATAAATATCTTCGCGCGGATCGTTCCAAAAGTCAAAAGCTTTTTCGGTTAACATCAACAATCCCAGTCGCTCGAGCTCGGCTACGATTTCCTGATCGTTGAAAAAGGTTTCCAGAAAACGTTGCAGTTCATCCGGAGGTAAGGCTTTAATTACTTTTATAAGTTCGAACGCACTCATAATATTGCCGTCATGGTTCATTCAGTTGCAATATATTGAAATCGCAAAATTCCGCAAGCAAAAATTGCAATTGTTTGTTCAAGTGTAACGCAGTTGTCGCTAATTTGATCTTATGCACGAATGAGCAAATATCATCC